>DATKGA010000050.1:0-78566 GCA_035510935.1 Acidobacteriaceae bacterium | reverse complement strand
CAGGGCTATCGCGGGCCCATCTACACCACTCCCGCCACCATCGACCTGTGCGCTCCCATGCTCAAAGACAGCGCGCACATCCAGGAGAGCGACGCCCAGTTCCTCAGCAAGCGCGGCGACAGGCGCAAATCCATCGGCATGCCTCCCGGCCCCGCGCCCGTTCCTCCGCTCTACACCCAGGACGACGCCGCACAGGTGGAGAAGCAGTTCCAGCCCGTGAAGCTGCATGAGCCGCAACTGCTGGCCGGTTCCAGCAAGGACGCAGGCTTCACCATGACCACCTCCAACGCGGGCCACATGCTGGGCTCATCCTGCGTGTTAATCGACGCGGTGGAGAAGGGCCAGAAGACGCGCCTGCTTTTTTCCGGCGATGTTGGCCGCAAGAACCTGCCCATCATCCGCGACCCCGACCCAGCGCCTACAGCCGACTACCTGATTATGGAGAGTACGTATGGCGACCGCCTGCACGCTCCGTTGGGCGACGTGAAGCAGAAGCTGGCCGGCATTGTGCAGCGCGTCACGGCGCGCGGCGGTCATATCATTGTTCCCGCCTTCGCCGTCGAGCGCACGCAGCAGCTGGTCATGTTGCTGCACGAACTCATCGACTCGAAGCAGATCGCCGATCTTCCCATCTTCGTCGATAGCCCGCTGGCGGTTGCCGTTACCAGCGTCTTCCGCAATCACACCGAAGAGTGGGACGAGGGCCCCGCCGCCTTCGCCGCCAAGGGCGAGGACCCCTTCGGCTGGACGCGCCTGCGCTACACCCAGACCGTGCAGGAGAGCAAGGCGATCAACGATCTCTACATGCCCTTTATCGTGATGTCGGCGTCGGGAATGTGCGAAGCAGGGCGCATCCTGCACCACTTGAAAAACGGCATCGAGGACCCCCGCAACTTTATCCTCATTACCGGCTACCAGGCGGATAACACGCTGGGCCGCAAGCTTCTGGACAAGCTGCCGGAGGTCAATATTCTGGGTCAACCCATGCGTGTGCGCGCCGAGGTCGACTCCATCGATTCGCTGAGCGGCCACGCTGACCAGCAAGAATTGCTGGACTGGATGGCCCCCGTCGCCTCCACTCTGAAGAAGGTCTTCCTGGTTCACGGCGAGCCGCCAGCGCAGCAGGCCCTGAAGGCTAAAATTGAAGAACGCTACAAGCTGGAGGTCGTCTGTCCCAAACGCGGCGACCGCTTCGAGGTGAGCTAGCGCACTCAGTCAATTGGCTAAACGCGATATGCTTCCCATAGCACGTCTTTGAGGAAAACCATGAATATTGCAGCGAAAGTGTCGGACCTGATCGGCAGTACACCTCTCGTTCAACTGAACCACGTTACCCAGGGCTGCGGCGCGCGTGTGGTGGCCAAGCTGGAGAGCCGCAACCCGGCCAGCAGCGTGAAGGACCGCATTGGCCTGGCCATGATCGAAGCCGCGGAACGCGACGGCAAAATCAAGCCGGGCGAGACCGTGCTGATCGAGCCAACCAGCGGCAACACAGGCATTGGCCTGGCGTTTGTGGCTGCGGTCAAGGGGTATAGCATTATCCTCACCATGCCCGAGACCATGAGCGTCGAGCGCCGTATCCTGCTGCTTGCGTACGGCGCAAAGATCGTGCTGACACCGGGACCGAACGGCATGAAGGGCGCCATCGCCAAGGCCGAGGAACTACAGCGCGAAACGCCCAACAGCTTCATCCTGCAGCAGTTCAACAATCCCGCAAACCCGGCAATCCATCTCGCAACCACCGGGCCGGAGATATGGAACGACACGGATGGCGCGGCGGATATTCTGGTTTCGGGTGTGGGAACGGGCGGCACGCTGACCGGCGTCAGCCAGTACATCAAGCCGCGCAAACCAGGCTTCTGGACCGTGGCCGTCGAACCGACGGATAGCCATGTGCTCTCAGGCGGCGCACCTGGCCCTCACAAGATTCAAGGCATCGGAGCGGGCTTTGTGCCCTCGGTACTGCAAACCGATCTGATCGACGAGATCATTCAGGTCACCAACGACGAAGCCTTCGCCATGGCGCGCCGCCTGCCCCGCGAGGAAGGCTTGCTGGTTGGTATCTCCTCCGGCGCCGCGGTCCATGCCGCGGTGCAGCTTGCGCGTGAACCGAAGCACGCCGGCAAGCTGATCGTCGTTGTTCTGCCAGACTTTGGCGAGCGGTATCTCTCGACAGGGCTCTTCGATGAGCTGCGCCAGCAGGCGCTTGCTACGCCAACCTCTCCCCTCGTGCCATGAACCTGATCGCCTCCATTCGCGAAGACATCCGCTGCGTCTTCGAGCGCGATCCGGCGGCCACGTCGCGGGCCATGGTGCTGCTCTGCTATCCGGGGCTTCATGCCGTCTGGGCGCATCGTATCCATCATTGGCTCTGGTGCAGGCATCTACGCCTGCCCGCTCGTTTGCTCTCGCAGGTAGCCCGCTTCTGGACTGGTGTAGAGATACATCCGGGCGCGCGCATAGGCCGCCGCGTCTTTATCGATCATGGAATGGGAGTGGTGATCGGCGAAACTGCCATTGTCGGCGACGACGTGACCCTGTATCAGGGCGTTACCCTGGGCGGTACCGGAAAGGGTGAAGGCAAACGCCATCCCACGCTACGCAACGGAGTCTTTGTGGGCAACACTGCAAACATCCTGGGCAACATTACGGTAGGCGAAAACTCCCGCGTGGGCGCTGGCTCGGTCGTGGTGCGCGATGTCCCCCCAGATTCAACCGTGGTCGGGGTTCCCGCGCACATCGTCTACCAGAACGGCAAGCGGGTGCTGATCACAGATCCGCATGATGTCAACGACCCGCTGTCGGATGTCATCATCGCTCTGGCCGACGAGGTCAAACGCCTCACAACCCGCATGGAGCGGCTGGACGGCGAGCTGCTAACCGCTCGCCAGGGTCCTGCCAATGCATTCACCGTGGAGGAAGAAGAACGCGCACAGTATCGCAGCGAGCAGGCCTCCTGGTCAGATCATGTCAGCATGGGCGAGGGCATCTGAAGCTTCCTGCCAATCCAGCAATACTGTGCGACAAAAGATTGATATGTGATCGCCGCAATGGCGGTATATTGGGTTGCGCGGCATTTCCGCACCTTGCAGTGTCAATAACGCAGAGCCATCGAAGATCGACCTGGTTAGAGGAGGGCCCACCATGACCATGGAATTCAATAGCATATCGTCCACGCAGGACAAGCCCCGATGCGCCGGTTCCGCACGATTTTTGTCAGCTGCGGCCAGCGCCCTGCTGCTCATTCTGGCAGTCGCTCCAGATACCCTAGCGCAGACCCCAACGGCGATCGTGGTGCGCGCCATACCTGTAAGGAGCAAGAGGGGGGATAGCTCTACGCCTCTGCCGCCGCTTACGCTGGCCGACATCGCGCAGATCAAGATCGGCGGAAAGGTCGCACCAGTCGTCTCCTTTACGCCGCTGCTCAACGGGCCCCATGTGCTGCAACTGATGGTGCTGCTGGACTCCAATCAGATGCTCGGCACCAACGGCCAATTAGATGAGCTTAAGAGCTTTCTCAGCAGCTTGCCTGGCAATGTCGAGATCGGGTTGGGATGGCTACTACAGGGCCAAGTGAAGGTGGTCCAGGAGTTCACTATGGATCGCGACGCAGTCTACAAGCAGCTTATTCCTCAGACGAGGGAGCAAGCGGCCAACCCAAAGAACGACAATGGAAATCCCTTCGCCTGCCTCAGATACCTGGCGTCTCACTGGCCCGATGCGGACCCGGCGAAACTGCGCGCCGTGCTGATGTTCTCCGATGGCATCATCCGAAGCAATTCCGAGCCTGGGGGCGACCTAAACAGTAATTCCGATGCCAGTGACGCCGCGTTGAAGTTGGAGCGTGACAGCATCGTACCCTATCCCTTCTACTGGCAGGATCCCATTCCCGCCATTCCGACGCGCTCCACAGCGGGTACTACGCCCGGCGGACAAGACGAGTTATCTCAGGTGGTGATTGACGCCAGCGGAGCAGCCCTATATGAGGGCCTGTTCGCTCCAGTTTCTTTGACTCCGCTGCTCAGCAGACTGTATTCGATACTCAATAGCGAGTCGGTCGTCACGGTAAATTCACTGGACAAACCGGGTAAATTCAGCAATCTGGATATCAAGTCCACTCGCGACGATATAAAGATATTTGCCCCGGACCAGGTGACGACCGGAAACGTACCGGTCAAGTGAGGAACAAGAACGCGCGCAATATCGAAGCGAGCATGCCTCCTGGTCAGGTCATGTCAGCATGGGCGAAGGCATCTGAAGCTTCCTGCCAACCCGGCGGCTCTTCGTGGATCGGATCGTTTGGCCTGGGATTGCTGTAATCGGGTATATTTGGGTGGGAGAACATTTCCGCTCCATAGAGCGTCTTAACCTGGTTGTATGCGATGAACTATGAGGCTACAGGAGAGCCTGCCATGACCCCGCAATTCACCAACATATTGCCGATCCACACTACATCCCGCCGCCTGGGCCCCACCCGCATGATGGCTGCGGCGGCCAGCACCCTGGTGCTCTTCTTCGCGGCCGCACATCATACAGCCGCGCAGACCCCCACCTTGATCGTGGTGCGTGGCATGCCTTCACACGCCAAGATAGACGAGAACTTTCTGCCCCAGCAACCTCTGACCAAAGCCGATATCGGCCAGATCAAGATCGGCGGAAAGGTTGTCCCTGTCACTGCGGTTGATCCCCTGCTGGGAGGGCCCCATGGGCTGCAACTGATGGTGCTTCTGGACTCCTGGCAGATGCTTGGCTCCGGTCCTGGCCAGTTCGACTCGATTAAGAAGTTCTTCCACGACATGCCACCCAATGTCGAGATCGGCGTTGGCTGGCTGCTGCAGGGCAGAGTGGTGGTGACGCAGCCTTTCACTACGGACCGCGACCTTGCAGGTAAGGCACTGGTGGCAAAAACCAGGGAAGAAGCGGCGAACCCCAAGAACGACAATGGAAATCCATTTCAATGCCTCGGATATCTCGCATCCCACTGGCCCACTCCCGACCCTGGTAAGCTGCGCGCCGTGCTGATGTTCAACGATGGAGCGATTCGCAGCAACGGCCAGCCGCAGGGTAAGGATTCGATCAACCCGGATGTTTTAAGTGCCGCGGCGAAGTTGGAGATTGCAAGTATCACACCGTACCCCTTCTTCTGGCAGGACCCCATCATCGCGGACCCGAACCGGAGCACTGGCACTGCGGTTGACGCAGCAGATAATTTCGGCCAAATGGATGCGCGGGCCGGTGGCGCGGGCCTCTATGAGGGTATGTTCGCTCCGGGCTCGCTCGATCAGTTGCTGAACAGGCTCTATTCTACCCTGAAGAGCGAATCAGTCCTCACGGTGGATGATCCGAATAAACCGGGCTCCGAGAAGACTCTCGATATGAAGTCCACTCGCGATGACATCAAGCTATTCGGCCCGGATCAGGTAGTTTCCGGAAACACGCTGGGCAAATAATCCCGAGCTCTAGCATGTAACGCCGAAGCACAATGACAGGGACTATGGGGGCGTGTCTGGATTCCTGGCACGCCCTCAGCCGTCTGCATCGACCGATCATGCAGACCACCCTCCCAACCCCGTGAGATACTTACTCCTGATATGTATAAAAGAGTTCTGCTCAAGCTCTCCGGAGAAGCCCTCGCCGCAGGCACCGGCTTCGGCATTGACGCCGTCTTCATTCACAATGTAGCCGCCGAGATTGCAGCCATAAGCGCACTCGGGTGCGAGATCGGAATCGTAGTAGGCGGCGGCAATTTCTTCCGCGGTGTCGCCCAGCAGGCCATCGACATGGACCGCGTTGCCGCGGACCACATGGGCATGCTCTCCACCGTCATCAACGCCATCGCTCTGCAGGATGCCATCGAGAAACACGGGCTCTACTGCCGCGTCATGTCGGCCATTGAAATTCGCCAGGTCGCTGAGCCGTACATCCGCCGCCGCGCCATGCGCCATCTTGAAAAGGGCCGCGTCGTCATCTTCGCAGCCGGCACTGGTAATCCCTACTTCTCCACAGACACCGCCGCCAGCCTGCGCGCCATGGAGATCAAGGCTGACATTCTGCTCAAGGCCACCTCGGTCGACGGCATCTACACCGCAGACCCCAAGACCCATCCTAAGGCCACCAAGTTCCCCCAAATCTCCTACGCCGAAGTTCTCCGCCTCAACCTCAAGGTGATGGACACCGCCGCCGTCTCGCTGTGCCGCGACAACAACATGCCCATGATGGTCTTTAGCATGAAGCAGCCGGGTAACATCGCGCGCGTTATCCAGGGCGAACCACTGGGTTCTCTCGTAACTCCTTAATAGCCAAACCGAAGTAGTTACTCCGTAACAGTCGACCCAGACGCGTCGCGCCCAGCCCTCTTCCGTCTACACTTGAAACGAGTGAATACCTCCCTGCATTCTCACCAGGCTCCGGCCCCTGTCGACGCGCAATCGAGCGCCTTCGCGCGCAGGCCCAACCTGCCCGCGCTCACCGGCCTGCGTGCCCTGCTGGCGCTCGGCATACTCTTCTTCCACTTCACACCGCCGCACATGCAGGTTTTGTATCCGGTCATAGACAGTGCCTATGTCTTCGTCGGCTTCTTTTTTCTGCTCTCCGGCTTCGTTCTCGCCTACAACTACACCGACTGGCCAACACCGCTCCTCAAGCGCGAGTTCTGGCGCGCCCGCTTTGCGCGCGTTTACCCCGTCTTTCTGCTGTCGCTGGCCGTCTCCTTCACCATGCTCCAGGCAGAGTGGCACGTTCGCTCGCACCGGGACTTCTTCGCGGGGCTCATCCTCACTCCGCTGCTACTCGAGGGTTGGAGTCCAGCGCTGGCCACCTTCTGGAATACGGTCGCATGGACCCTCTCGGCCGAATTGCTCCTTTACGCAACCTTCCCCTGGCTCATCCGGCTGCCCTGGCCAAAGTCTCCCACCCGCCTGATCGCGCTTCTCGTCGCCCTCTGGGCTCTTGGACTGGTCCCCCACTCGCTCTACATCCTGTTGAACCCGGACCACCTCACGGCTCCGGCCAACCGGTACAGTTCCGGCTACTGGATACGCGCGCTCAAATACACGCCCATGGCCTATGCCTGCACCTTCCTGATTGGAGTCGCGCTGGGTAAGCTTCAGGCAGGCCTCCAGCTCACACCGCGACAGCGCACGCTGATCGCAGCCGCAAGCCTTATCGCACTAGCCGCGTTCTATGCCAGGGCTGTCTCCCATATGCCTTACATCCTGATGCATGGCGGTCTGATGCTTCCGCTCTTTGCCGCGCTGATGCTCGGTCTCAGTGGACCGAATCCCATCTCCCGGGTATTCACCTGGTGGCCTCTAATGATGCTCGGCCAAGCCAGCTACTGCCTCTTTCTGCTCCACTTCAACTTCATAAATATGCTTCGTATCTACCACGTGGTGGAACGTCTGCACCTCGCCGCTCTCGACCCCTGGATCACCTACGCCGCCACTATCCTGCTCGCCTTCGCCGCGCTGCATCTGGTAGAAGAGCCAGCACGCAAAGCCATCCTGCGCCGTCGCGTAACCGCCGGCGAACGCTCCCTGCCTATAAGCCAGAGCAAAACCAGATAGATCTACGCTGAGGCAAATCCCTCGCGTGGCTTTTATCTCAAGCAAGCCACCTTGAATCCTCTTCGCCTGGGCACGGTAACTCTGGTTGCGTTGTACAGGGTGTCATCCAGTTCCGGACCCTGAAATCAGAAAGCCCCCGTCAAGGAGGCTTTCTGGGTTGCCTATGAATGTCGGATATAACCTCTACGGAATAAGAGCCTGATTGGCGTGTGACCCATTCGGCACAACGGTCAGGCAACTCGGCTGTGGAGATCCGTTGAACGGAGAGTTCTGCACAGTCTGCAATCCTCCGGTGTTCGGATTCAGCCTGTCTCCCGAGATCGTGTTGTCGAGGCTGTTCGAGGTGTACAGGAAGACGCCTAAAGCGGGATCGATGGCCACGCAGGACGGACCTGTACCTGTCCCAAAAGCAAACGAGCCGACCGCGCCCGAAGGCGTACCCGTTGCACCATTGATCATGTAGCCCTGCACCGTGCTCCCGTTATAGCTCACTACATAGATCAGCTTGCCGGTTGGGTCGATGGTCAGGTTGACAGGAAACAGTCCGGTCTGAAAAGGCCCATTGACCATCGGCAGCAACGCGCCCGACGGGAGCACCGTATAGCCAATCAGCTGGTTTGCCACCTGGTCCGTCACATAGACATAGCGCGAGGTCTGTTCCTCGTCGATTGCGCTGGGCACCACGCCCGCCGCATAGCCTGTTGTGGATGACGCCGTGATGGTGGTTCCGGGAAGCGGGGTCAGTGCGCCGGTGGCAGCGTTCTGCGAGAAGCCCAGAATCTTCGCATTGGGCTCAGGCTCCTGGTCCAGCACATAGACGCAGTGGTTGAAGTAGCTCACCGTAATGCCCACCGGGTTGTTGCCGACGTTCTGGGTCGATGGCGTGCCCAGCGAGTTGTCCGGATTCACCGGGAAGATTGACACGCCGCCTGGCCCCGGCTTTGTCGCCGAGAAGCCCATCTGGTAGGTGAACGTCACATACAGGAACGCGCCCTGCGGGTCGATCGCCACAGCCGTTGGGCGAGTTCCAGTCACCGGGTAAATGTTCTTCGAGGCCAGGGTGCCGTCGCCCTGCACCGCGAACTCCTGCACTGTCGAATCCCCTTGATTGATCACATAGACAAACTGGCCGTTCGGCGCGGCGATCAGCGTTACCGGGTCGTTGCCCGCAGCAACGGCTGTGCCGATCTGGCTTAGCGCACCCGAGTCGAAGTCGATGGCATACTGATCGATCAAACCCGGGTTGCTCTTGTTCGTCGTCATGTAGACATAACCGACCGTATAGTCGAGGGAACAGGACGCGAGGCCCAGAACCATCGCCAGGGACATCGCCGAAAACTTCGCCGTACGGCTGATATTATGCAAATTCATCTGCTTCCTTCATCCCGGCAACTTGCGCCGCTTGCTGAAAATCTCGTACCGCTCAATCCTTCTCCGGCTGCATCCCAACCCCGCCCAAGGCTCCTAGTAACTCCTGATAGGAAAGGCCGGCGCCACTACCGCACAGGCGGGCAGTGTGCTGCCGCCAAACGGCTCGCCTAATACCTGGTCCAGGCTACCGTCCTGCGGATTCAATTGTTCGGCAGTAACATTGTTGCTCAGCGCATTCGATGTAAACAGGTAAACCGCGTGGATCGGATTGACATCACTCGGTGCGCCGCTGACGGCCACGCAAGTCGGTCCCGTCCCTGTTTGCACGCTACCCGCCACGGTCGAACGCGTAGGCAATCCGCCCGTGCCCAGGGTATAACCGTCCAGCGCATTTGCCGAGTACGCCGTAACATAAAGATACTTGCCGCTAAGATCGAACGCCATCCCCTTGGGCCCCGCGTCGGTCGGAGTGGTACCGGCCAGGCTTGGGATACCATTGGAAATGGTGTAGGTGGCCACTTGGCCCAGCGTTTGGTCGGTGACGTATAGATGGGCCCCCGCTGAATCTTCCAGGATTCCGGACGGGTCTGGGCCAGAAAGATAGCCGCTCGATGCCACGTTGCCCGCGTTGATCGTGACCCCGGCCAGCGGCGTCAGTGCGCCGGTGGATGCATTCTCAGAAAAGCCCAGCAGGTTGGACGTTATGGTCGAGTCCTGCTCGATCACATAAACGTAGCTGCCCACTACGCTGGTGGTAATGCCCATTGGATTTCTTCCGACGTTCACCGTGGTCGGCGTACCCAGAGAATTGTCGGAGTTGATGGGGAAGATGCTGATTCCACCAGGCCCTGGATTGGCCGGAGTGTATAGTTGCGTGCCGCCGGGTGTGTTCTGGTAGGTAAACGTCACATACAGGAATTTCCCCGCCGAATCGATCGCAGCCGCCGTGGGCAGGCTTCCAGAAATGTTATATGTATGTTGCGGATACAGCTTCCCGTCCGTCCCGATGGCAAACTCCGTCACATCGGAGTCGAAGTTATTCACCGTATAAAGAAAGAGGTTGTTCGGCGCAAGCACAAGCGCTACCGTGTTTCGCCCCCCGGCGTCGATCGGTGAGTCCGCCAGCGCCAACAGCGAACCGGACTGGTAGTCGACCTGGTAGGCGTTGATCAGACCGTGGGGCAGCGTCTGGGAGGTAGCCATGTACAGGTACGACACTGTGTAGTCGTTGCTGCACGCCGTGACGCTGAGCGCCATCGCCAGGGACAACATCGAAGCCGTTACCACGCGGCTGATCGGTCTCAACATCATGCGATTCCAAACTCCGGGGGCATATCGTTTCCGCCCTCATCCCGTCCGGAAAGGGCAACCTTCGCCTTCCTCCGGCCCGGCTGCATCCTGACGTTTCGGTTGCGACTGCCCGTGCAACCCAGCCTGCCGGCACAACCTTTGCTGCTCACGCTAATCGACATTTCCGCTTACGGCTAGACACGTCGCCTGTGCCGCAAAGGCTGTGAAGGACGATCCGCGCGTCAGGTCGGAGAGTTGGCCCGTGTTCTGATTGAGGAACTTCCCGGTCACGGTGCCATCGTTGCTGTTGGAGGTAAACAGATACTGGCTGGACGGATCTTCCACCATACACGTCGGCCCATTGCCGACAGGATAGGGGTTGTTGGGATCCGAGATCGGCTGTAACTGGCCCGTCGATTCGATCACATACGCTGAGATCGTGCTGTTGGGGTTGTTCGAGTTGGTGCCGCCGTGGTTCAGCACATACAGGAACCTGTTCTTGCTGTCGGTCATGCTGTACACCGGGTTGGATGTAAGCGGCAAGTTCGCCACCGCACCGTCGGCCTGCACGCTCAACGAGCAGCTCGCCCCCGTTGAATATGGAAGAATCGCTCCTCCAGTGGACAACGACGAACCCGCATCGGTGATGTACACGCTGCTTCCGAATATGTTGATCGAGGTCGCATTTACCGTTCCCAGCGGAATCGTCGAGTTGACCTCGATCGTCAGCTGGCCATTGCCCCCAAGCCCGTAGGGATAGATCGTCTGATCGCCGGAATCCAGCGCGTAGAGGCAGGTGCCGCCGACGCGAAACGTCGTGGGCGCTTTGCCAACCTCAAAGTAATTCAACTGTTGCCCCGCGGAGTTCTTGATCAACTGGTTCGGTATCAGTTGCAGCCTTCCCGTGCTGCCATCGATCCCGAAGACGGTGATGTCCCCGTTGCCCGTCGTCGCATAGTCCGGGGCCTGTGAGTCCAACACATAAAGGTATGTTCCCGTACCGTCCGTTGTGGCCCACACCGGCGCGTTGCCCGCCGTCTGGTAGGTATTCTGGAAAGTCAGTATGCCATCTTCTCCGACCGCGAACACTGCGACGTTGCCGTCGCCGTTGCTGACTCCCTTGGAGTTTAACGTACCCTTGTTCACCACAAAGACGAAGTTCCCGCCAACCCGAACCGTAATCGACACAGGATCGGTGCCGGCCGAGGGGTACGGAGAGTTCACCATCGAGGTCAGGTTCCCCGTATAGTCGTCAATTTTGAAGCCGGCAATCTGGTTGTATTGCGTGCCCAGAACCCACATAAACCCGACCGTGTAGCCGCCGCACGCCGACATGCCCAGCACTACCGCCATGGATACGACTAAGGCCCGTGAAATGCGGCCAATCCTGCTCAACGTCATGCGCTTCCTTAATCCTCGCCGGCGGCCTGAGTGCGACCCACCTTAGCTGCGAGCAATTCTTTGGAGATACGAATCCTCCCCTTATTGTAGAAGCTGCGGCGACTTTATGCCACTTTCGCCAGAAACAGTTCACCGATCCTGGCTGCCCATTTCTCTGGGGTCGGCTTTCGGCGGTAAAGGAACCCGTCGATACAGCCCACCCGGCAGTTAGCCACGGGCAACAAGCCACCCTCAACCTCGCCTAAAAGATCTTCATCTGGATGGTCAGATATTTTTTCGGGTCCTGACGGATGGTCGTCACCAGGGTTGTACTCTCGGTCAGCAGTTTGTTGATATTGGTATACATTGCATCGTCGGTCGCCAGCTTGCCCAGAGTCCCCTTGCCCGAATTAATCGCCGTCACCAAGTCATCCGCCTGGGTGATCGCATCGTTCAGTTTCTTGGCGAAGGTCGGGTCCTTCAGTAACATTCCGGCGCTGCCTTTGCCCGCCTCGGCGTCTGCCAAAATGGCGTTCAGGTTCTTCAGCGACTCGTTAGCGTTGTCAGCAATAGACGGGTCCTTCAAAAGCTTACCCAGCGTCCCCTTCCCGTTCTGCAGGTCTTGCGTGATGCCGTCGGCCTTCGCCACCAGGTCATTGGCCTTGTCGTACATCTGGCCGTTATCGTTTAAGAGCTTCCCAACTGAGTTATCGCTGCTGTCGAGCTTAGCGGTGACTTTCTGGAAATCGTCGGCGGCCGCGGTGAACTTGTTATACAGCTCCGGGTTGGTCAGCAACTGGCCAAACGAGCCTTTGCCCGATTCCATGTTATCGACCACTGTATTCAACTTTGCCAGAATCACGTTCAGGCTCTCGATCGTTCCCTGACTGGCCTTCACCACGTCCTGGATGCTCGGTGTCTCCAGTGTCTTCAACTCGTCGCCGTCTCGCAGCTCCGGTCCAGTCGCAACCTGGCTGTTGATATCGACCACCGTGTCGCCCAGCACCCCCACCGTGGTCAGCGCCGCCGTCGAGTCGCTGTGCAGGCTGGTTTGGTACTTGCTGTCCAGCTTCATCACCACCTGAACCGGCGTCAGCTTGCGCTCCTGGGCTGTGGTGACGATGATGCTCTTTACTGTTCCGATCGTCACCCCCTCCAGGTTCACCGCCGCGCCAACCTTCAGCCCCGCTGAGTTTTCAAAGTACGTCGTCACGGTCAGCTTGCGCGAAAAGAATCCCAGCCCTGACGAGCTGGTCATCAGGAAAAGAAGCGTTGTCAGCAACACCACCGACACCAGCACAATCACCCCGATCTTCAATTGCGACCATCGGACCTCTTGCTGGCTGGGCATAACCCTCCTCAATCCTCGCTTCGTACCATGTACATACTGCACACTTCAGGCTGCTTCTAAGCTTGATGTGAGGGTACCACCCTCGCTCGCGGTTCGCACCTCCCGCGACTGGCTTTTTCAAGCCGTATTAAGGATGGATGCCAATTCCCGCCGCCGCGTCGCCAATACTTCATCCGCGTCCCCCCTCACATACCCCGCTCAAACTACACTAGGGTCGAACTTTGCTCATAGTGGATCCGTGTAGCTTAGAGACACGGCTTCTGCCCGGGCATAATAGCCGCAGCATCGATGGTGCATTCGCTCCTTATGAAATCAGGCGTTATTGTGGTTGCAGAGAGTAAGAGATAAGCGATGGTCCTTGGTGTGGGTACGGATTTAATGGAGATAGCGCGCATTCAACGGAGCGTAGCCCGCTTCGGGGACCGCTTTCTACTGCGCGTATTCACCCCACGCGAGATCGCCTACTGCCAGCGAAAAAAGAATGCCGCTGAAAGCTTCGCTGCCCGTTTCGCAGCCAAGGAAGCCGGCGCCAAGGCTCTGGGCACCGGCATCAGCCAGGGCATCCGTTGGCTCGAACTGGAGGTGATACGTGAGCCCAGCGGAAAACCATCCCTCCAATTGACTGGAAGAGCAGCCGAGTGCGCCCGTGGCCTTGGAGTGGCAACCGTCTCGCTCAGCCTCACCCACAGCAAAGACATCGCCCTCGCTGTGGTCGTCATGGAAGATTAGGTGCCCATCCGTCACATGACCCCCGTACCCTATGGCCCATCACGCGCCGCATCCACATCACCGATAAGCACTATAGCGGCAAATCCATCATGGCCGCGACGGCTCATCGAACCCATGCAATCATTCGACATCCAGGGTTTCACCTACGAACAACGCCTCGGCCTGCTCGCCGCTCTTACGCTGGCCTTGACCAACTGTGGCGGGTGGGTGCTTGAGCGCAAGACCCTCTCGTCCACAAACATGGAGTTTCGCATCGAAATACAACTGCGCGCTGTACTCGACCTCTACGCCGCCCTCATTGCCACCGGGGTCGAACTCACACGCTCCGGTCACCAGTCCCTGACCGAACTCTGCACCCGTCGCAAACACAGGCGTCTGGCCGTCCAATTCGGCGCTATCGTCTCCATCCGTCTGGAGATCAGCTTCCTGGACGACATCACCCTACACTCACTACTCGCCTCAGGCTCCGGCCTGGCATGAGACCCAAAGGTCCGCGCAACGAGGAAAGAACTCACAGACAGTTGACCGCGCAGCCGTGAAGACCGAGAATCGAATCTGACAGCCACTCCCGTTCCTTCCCAATGCGGACCCGTTCTCCAGATTACTTTTGAGGTCTTCCATGCTCGCCTATCTCGTTCTTCTACTCGCCGTGCTCAGCCGCATTCTTCCCCACGCCTTCCACGACGTTAGTTGGAACTTTACCGCGCTCGGCGGAGGCCTGCTGTTCTTCGGCTCCAGGATGGGCAACTCGAAGCGTGCCGCTTGGATGCTTCCCTCCGCTGTGGCCGTCCTCATGGCTACCGACTACTACCTGACCGTCTTCGCCTACGGCTATCCCTTCCAACTACGCGATTACCTTGTCACCTGGCTCTGGTACGCCATCGTCTGCCTGCTCGGCATGGGCCTGCTGCAGAAGCCCACGGTGCCGCGCGTCGTCGCCGGCGCCCTGGCCACATCTACTTCCTTCTTCCTGCTCACTAACTTCGCCTTCTGGGCGGGTCCCTGGCACCTGTATCCCCACTCTCTCGCCGGACTCAGCGCATGCTACATTGCCGGCCTTCCCTTCTATCGCAACGATCTGGTCTCCACCGCACTCAC
Source organism: Acidobacteriaceae bacterium (assembly GCA_035510935.1). Lineage (GTDB taxonomy): Bacteria > Acidobacteriota > Terriglobia > Terriglobales > Acidobacteriaceae > Edaphobacter. Next base: position 63,782 of record DATKGA010000050.1, on the reverse strand, counting down.
CGCAGGCGTGCTCTTCGGCCTGCCTTTGCTGGCCGCACGCATAGCCGACACCGTCCACTCCGCCCGCCGCAACAGCCTGCCCCTGGCCTAAGTTTTTTCATTCCCATAGCGAATCTGCTCTGCCGGGTGCCTCAGGTCTAGTTTTTGAGACCTGGGAACTTTACGCTTGCCCTTCCGCAGAGTAGTTTGCCTGTAGCATGCACATACTAATGTGCTTACATTTCTGCGAGCCACAGGGGGAGGGGATTAACAAAAAGCACATAGGCTACTGACCGTCCCCGCGTTTTCGCGGAGTCCATGATCCAAGTCACATTTCCCATTCGCAACGGACAGTTACACTAAAACTATGAAGATCGTTCTCGCTGAAAAAGTTTCGCCGGCTACGCTCGCCATCCTCAAGCAAGAACCGGATTGGAACGTTGTCACCGCCGACCAGATCGCTAAGCTCGGTGCTGGCGGACTTGAATCCGAACTCGCCGACGCCGACGCGTTGGTTGTCCGCTCCGCCGTGCAGGTCGACGCCAAGCTGCTTGAATCCGCGCCCAAGCTGCGCGCCATCGGACGCGCTGGCGTGGGCGTCGATAACATCGACATCGATGCCGCCACTCATTCCGGTATCGTTGTGATGAACACGCCTGGAGCCAATGCGGTTGCGGTCGCGGAGCTTGCCATTGGCCTGATGATCTCCATGGCGCGCAGCATCCCCCGCGCCAACTCCACCATGCACGCCGGCAAGTGGGAGAAAAAATCACTGCAAGGATCGGAGCTTCGCGGCAAGAAGCTCGGTATCGTCGGCCTCGGACGAATTGGCTTGGAGGTTGCCCGCCGCGCACGCAGCTTCGGCATGGAGCTCATCGGCTACGATCCATTCATTGCTCCCGTAATCGCTCGCGAGAACCAGGTCGCTCTGGTGCCGCTCGAGGAGATATTCAAGCAGTCTGACTACCTTACTTTGCACGTCGGCCTCACCACCCAGACCGAGGGGATGATCAACGCCGCATCCATCCAACTGATGAAGCCCGGTGTGCGTATTGTCAACTGCGCACGCGGCGAACTGATCGTCGACGAGGCGCTGGCCGAGGCCGTCCGCTCTGGCCACGTCGCGGGCGCGGCGTTGGACGTCTTTCGCATAGAGCCGCTTAAGGAATCGGCATACTTCGGCCTGGATAATGTCCTTCTGTCGCCCCACGTCGCCGGGTCCACCGACGAGGCTCAGGAGGCCATCGGCATCCAGCTCGCCAAGCAAGTACGCGACTACCTCAAGCTGGGTGTGGTGCAGAACGCCGTCAACATGCCGTCGCTTACTCACGAGGAGTATGTACAGATCGCGCCTTACATCGACATGGCCGAGCGGCTAGGTATCTTCCTTTCGCACGCCACGCCGGGCAATCTCGAGAGTATCCAGATCACCTACGCGGGACGTCTGGCCCATGGCAAGACAGACCTTATCCGCAATGCCGCACTGGTCGGCGTCCTCGCCAATACCGAAGGCGACGCCGAGCAAAGTATCATGGCCAACCGCATTAACGCAGCGGCCCTGGCCGAGGAGCGCGGCATACGCGTTCAGGAGGAAAAGAAGGAAGCCACCAACGGCGGCGCGGGAAGCACCCTGAAGCTGGTGCTGCACTCCTCCGACGGCGAAGCCAGCGCATCGGCAACCGTGCTGCACGGCAACTCGCCGCGCCTGCTCACATATGACGACATCGACATCGAAGCTGCGCTGCAAGGGACCATGCTGGTCTTCCGCAACCACGACGTTCCTGGAGTCATCGGACGAATCGGCACCATCCTGGGTGAGCACTCGCTGAATATCGCGAACTTCGCGCTCGGCCGCTCCGTCCGCTCCCAACGTATCCCGCAGGGGCAGGCGTTGGCCTTGGTCCAGGTTGACTTGCAGAAACCAGGAGACGCCAACACGGCCATCGAAGCGCTGCGCAAGGTCGAAGCCATTGTCAGCGTACGTTTCGTCCAGATGGGAAAACCCTAGGCTATTTCCTATAGATAGCTATAGAAGTTACATTTATTCGTGGGAGTGCGATAACAAAATACTGACTGTTACATAGTTATCAGATATGTATCCATTAGTGTTTCAATAGCCGAATTCGGTTGATTTTAGTCGATTAGTTGCAAAGGAAACAGCGATGCCTCTCTACGAATACGAATGCAAGCAGTGCAAAAAGCACACGGAAAAGATCCAGAAGTTCTCCGACCGGGAGATCACCGAGTGCCCGCACTGCGGAGGCTTGCTGGAACGCGTCGTCTCCGCTGCGGCCATATCCTTTAAAGGGGGAGGGTGGTTCAAAGACGGTTACAGCCATACAAAGCCATCCTCATCCGGCGAGAGCGAAAGTAAATCCAAGAGTGACTCAGGAACCAAGAGCGAATCAGGGAAATCGTCCGGTGCGGCCACCGAACCCTCTACTTCCTCCAGCAATGACGCGAGGCCCGCGACCGCTCCTAGCGCGCCTACCGCACCCGCAGCGTCCGTTTCCTCCAGCACAGACAACAAATAGACGCTAGTCTGCGTTGCCCAGTGCATCTAGCTTGCGCGTCACCAATTCGTTCAGCAGTACGGGATTTGCCTGTCCCTTCGACAGCCGCATTACGTTGCCTACGAAGAACGCCGCCACCGTTTTCTTGCCGCCGCGATACTGTGCAACCTGCTTTGGATTCGCTGCGATCACCTCGTCGATCATCGCCTCAATCGCGCTCGCATCCGATATCTGCTTCGGCTTGTCGCGCACGTGAACCTCGCCAAAGTCCTTGCCTTCGACAAAGCATGTGTCCAGCAGTTGCTTCAGCATCTTACTGGAAAGCTCGCCCGATTCCGCAAGGTCCGCGGCCAGCACAATTCCGTTCAACGTCACCGGCGATTGTTCCAGCTCCATTCCCGCTGCATTCAACCGTCCCGTCAGTTCGCTGGTAATCAGTGAGACCACGCGCTTGGGACTCTTCGCCGCCTTTGCCGCCTCCTCGAAGCGATCGGCAAATGCACGGGTCGACGTCAGTGTCATTGCGTCCTGCTGACCTATCTCGTAGTCCGCGATCATGCGTTTGCGGCGCGCCTCAGGCAGTTCAGGCAACGCGGTCAGAATCTCGCGCTGCCACGCCTCGCCAACCACCAGAGGCGGAAGATCCGGCTCCGGAAAGTAGCGATAGTCGTGCGCCTGCTCCTTCGAGCGCATCGAGTAGGTTCGTCCTTCCGCGTTGTTCCACAGGCGTGACTCCTGCACAACGCGCCCGCCGCCTTCAAGCAACTCGATCTGCCGCTCGATCTCGTACTTCAGCGCCGCGCGAATGTAGCGAAAACTGTTGACGTTCTTAACCTCAGCCTTGGTACCGAACCGATCCGCGCCCTTTAGCATCACACTCACATTGGCATCGCAGCGTAGACTTCCTTCTTCCATATTGCAGTCGCTCACGCCGGTATACAGCAGAATCTCCTTCAGCCGTGTCAGATACTCGAACGCCTCGTCCGGCGTGCTTAGATCAGGCTCGCTCACAATCTCCACCAGCGGCGTGCCGCAACGGTTCAAGTCGATATACGTCCGCGAGACTGAGTCGGCGAACCCGTCGTGCAGACTCTTGCCCGCGTCCTCCTCCAGGTGCAGACGCGTGATTCCGATCCGCTTCTTCGCGCCGGTCGCGTCTGGAATTTCGATCCAGCCATTCTCGGCAATTGGCCGGTCGAACTGAGAGATTTGGTAGCCCTTTGGCGAGTCCGGATAGAAATAATTCTTACGCGAAAAAATACTCGTCTCGCGAATCTCGCATTGGATGGCCTTGGACGCCAGCACGGCCAACTCCACTGCGCGCCGGTTCAACACAGGAAGCGCTCCAGGCAAGCCAAGGCAGGTTGGACACACATGTGTATTCGGCTCGCCGCCGTAGCGGTTGACGCAACCGCAGAAGGCCTTCGTCCCGGTCAATAGCTGGACGTGGACCTCCAGCCCGATCACAGGCTGATACTTGGCAAGAACTTCCGGCGAAAGTGCAGTGGTTGTGGTCATTCTTAATGATCCAAAAGGCTAATACTCTTAATGTTCGCATTCTTTGTTAGAAGTATGCCGGGTCCCGGAATTGGTGTCTTTGCTCCCGAAGTCTCAACCCACATCGCCTGCTCGATATAGACCGAGCAGTCGTCAGCCGTGTCGGAGTAGTAGGTCAAAAGTCCAAGTATGCTGCGGGCATCCCCGAGTTCAACCTGCACGACTTGAATTGCCTTCGCTTCTCTCTGAAAGATGTCATTCCAGATGGAGCGTCGAGTCGTACGTTCTGTGAGCTTTAGTTTGCGGAATACCCAGTTGCCGTCCAGGTTGGTATAGGCCACGCCCAGAAGAGAAATCGCCAGCGTGATCGCGCCAAGTCCCAACAACCGGTTCGGATGCCAGTGGATTGTAGCGTCCATGGCAGGCGGTTTCGCGGGCACCAGATCAAACGGCAGCGCGCCGTGTGTAAAGCACACAAAAGCTGCGTAGATCAGAAAGCTGTACAGGCACGCCTCGACGACCTTGTCGAAGTCCGTCTGAATGTTTCGTGACGCTAGCAACTGAACGATATAAGCGGCTGAAAATCCCGGAAGTGAAATGAGCAATATCTGCAGTGCGATCAGGCTAGAGGGCATTCTCTAAGTCCTTGCGGGCGTGGGCGCAGGTGTAGGTGCAGGAATCCTTACCGGCTCAGGCATTCTCACTGTAGCTTGCGGACGTGGTCTCGCGGCATCCGTGGTTCGCTCACGTGCTGGCGTTCTATCTGGATTTAGGTAAGGCATCGAACCTCCTCAACTACACTTCAAGCGTATCGATATTCAGCTTACAACCTTCATCATACAGAATCGCGCTATAGACTTAACCCAGCGTATGATTCTGCCTTTTGTCCGCGAAGTGCTTGCGGACCTGGAAAGCTGTGTGCCGTTTGAGCGTGTGCGCCGCCATCTGAGCAGCGGCACAGGGCGCAGACGTGTGTCTGGACTTACCTTCACTGCGCGGGCGCTCTATATTCCGCTCTTCGTACGAGCTGCTAAGGCTCCTTGTCTCGTTTTGGTAGCCGACAACAAGGCCGCCGAGGAGTTGCACGCATCCATCCTTGCCACATGTGAGCTGACCGATGCGCTCGCCGCTGACTCTGTCCTGTGTCTGCCTGCTCACGATGTACTGCCGTTTGAAAATCTCTCCCCGCATCCAGAGATTCTCGAAGCACGCGCCGCAACGCTGTGGAAGATCGCCGCCGGAACCGCGCGCCTGATCATCGCACCGGTCGAAGCCGCCTGTCTGAGGCTCTTTCCTCGAGAGCACTACGCTTCGCTCGCTCTGCGCCTCAAATGCGGCGACGAGGTTCTGCCAGAGATGCTCCTTGAGCATCTGCTCTCGGTTGGCTACACGCGCGTCGATGTGGTCGAGATGCCCGGTCAGGTCACGCTGCGCGGCGGCATCCTCGACGTCTATTCGCCGGAGATGGATCGCCCAGTGCGCATCGAGTTCTTCGGCGACCAGATCGAGTCCATCCGGCGTTTTGATCCCGAGACGCAGCGTTCGGCCTCGACGCAGGACGAGGCGCTGCTGTTGCCGCTCACCGAAACTCCCGTTACGAATAAAATCCTCGCCGCGATCAATGCGCGCCTTACACGCAGCGGGACGGCAGACGGAGCAAACCTTGAAGGCGGCGAAGAGCCGGTCGAGCTGCAGACCCACCTCGCCAATCACTCCGGCGAAGCCACCATATTTCCCGGCTGGGAGTTTTTTGCTCCCGTCGCGCGCTCTGTCGCGCACACTAACCTCAGCCTGTTTGATCTGCTCGGCCCGACCATGCGCGTCTTCGTGGAAGAGCCCTCAATGGTGAAGAACCAGGGCGAGCGATGGTGGAACAAGGTCGAGCAGCGCCACGAACGTTCCGGTATTGGCACCCTCATCCGGCCGGAAGATATCTACATCTCTCCATGGGACCTTGACGATCGCCTGCGCAGATTCTCTGGTTGCGAGCTCGACCAGCTCGGCTCTATTGACATACTGGACACAGACCGCAGCGATCTCTCCCAGATCGACTTCAGCACTCGTCCTACACAGCGATTCCATGGCAACATCCCTGCACTGATCGAAGCGATCAAGACGCTGATGCAGCAGGAGGCGCGAGTGGTGATCGCCGCGCCAAATCAGGGCGAGGTTGAGCGGCTGGCCGGTTTGTTGCAGGAGTATCAGCTTACCTACCGCCTCGGCTCGCGCACGCAAGCGCCAGGAAGTTCCACGGCCTACAGCGAATCGAGCTACCTTGCCGGAGACTTCAGCACGCCGGTTATCATCCGCGCCGCGATCGCGAACGGGGTACAGGTCCTCGACTTGCGTGATGCGGATGGCCTCGCCACCGCGCGTCAGGTTGTTCTGTTTGGCGCAAACGACCTGGCTGATGACGCCGATGTACAGGCTCGCCCTGTCGCGCGTACGAAGTCCAAGACCTCCGCCTTCGTCTCCGACTTCCGCGACCTGACAGTAGGCGACTATGTCGTCCACGTCGAGCACGGCATCGCCCAATACTGTGGCCTGCGCGTCATCGAAGAACCCGGCCAACCGCCGCTGGAGCTGATGATTCTGGAGTTCGCCGACGAGGCCAAGCTGTATGTGCCTCTCACGCGTCTCGACCTCATTCAAAAATATCGCAGCAGCGAAACTGGGCCGCCGCCAGAGCGCAATAGGCTGGGTACGCAGGCGTGGCAGAAGACCAAGGCGCGCGTTAAAAAGGCCATGGCCGATATGAGCGCCGAGTTGCTCAAGCTCTATGCCCAGCGCAAGGCCGCAGTCGGCACAGTATTCTCGCCCGACAGTAACATGCAGCGCGAGTTCGAGGATGCCTTCGACTTCAATGAGACCGACGATCAGATCAGCGCCATCGCCGACATCAAGCACGACATGGAATCTCCGCAGCCCATGGATCGCCTGCTCTGCGGCGATGTCGGCTATGGCAAGACCGAGGTCGCCATGCGCGCTGCCTTCAAGGCCATACAAGATGGCAAGCAGGTTGCCGTGCTGGCGCCCACCACCGTCCTGTGCTTCCAGCACTACGAAACCTTCAAGCGCCGCTTCGCCAACTTTCCCGTCAACGTCGAGATGATCTCCCGCTTCCGCTCTGCCAAGGAGAGGACCGCAATTCTGGATCAAGCTGCCACAGGCAAGGTCGATATCCTGATCGGGACCCACGCAATACTGGCGCAGAAGCTCAAGTTTCAGGACCTCGGTCTGCTCGTCGTCGACGAGGAGCAGCGCTTTGGCGTGCGCCACAAGGAGCGCCTGAAGCAGATGCGCGCGCAGATTGATGTGCTCGCCATGTCTGCAACGCCCATTCCGCGCACGCTGCATATGTCGCTGGTCGGCCTGCGTGATATGTCCATCATCGAGACGCCACCCAAAGACCGCATGGCGATCCAGACCATCGTCGCCAAGTTCGACGAGAAGCTGGTGCGCACCGCGATCGAGATGGAGATGGAACGCGGCGGCCAGGCCTTCTTCGTGCATAACCGGGTGGAGACGATCTACGAAATCGCGGCAAAGCTCCGCGAGTTGGTGCCCCATGCGCGCATTGCCATCGGCCACGGCCAGCTTCCCGAGGCGGAGCTGGAGCGCGTGATGCTGGCCTTTATGAACCACGAATACGATGTGCTGGTTGCCACCTCCATCATCGAGAACGGCCTCGACATTCCGCTTGCCAACACTATCCTTATCAACCGCGCCGATCGCCACGGTCTGTCTGAGCTGTACCAGCTTCGCGGCCGGGTTGGCCGCAGCAATCGCCGCGCCTACGCCTATTTGCTCATCCCGCCGGAGACCCAGTTGACGGAGATTGCGCGTCGCCGCCTGGCAGCGCTGAAGGAGTTCAGTGACCTTGGTGCCGGATTCAAGATCGCCGCACTCGACCTCGAGTTGCGCGGCGCTGGCAACCTGCTGGGTGGCGAGCAGTCCGGCCATATCGAGGCCATCGGTTTCGAACTCTATACCTCCATGCTGGAAGAGGCCGTGCGCAAGATCAAGGGTGAAGAGGAGAAGCCGGCGCACGCGGGAACCAGCATCAATCTCGGCATCTCCGTGCGCATCGATTCCAGCTACATCCCCGAAGAGAACCAACGCCTTCGCATGTACAAGCGCATCGCCTCCGCGGAATCTCAGCCAGCACTCGACGACGTTCTGGCGGAGATGAAAGACCGTTACGGCAATCCTCCGGAGTCAGTGATGAACCTGCTTGCCGTCGGCGAACTTCGTCTGCATTGCGAACGGCTAGGCATCGCTCAACTGGATCGTAAGCGTACGCAGATCGAACTTCCGCGACAGGCTGCATCTTCCAGCGGTCAACAACACACGATGCTTTCCCTGCAACGCAGACCGCAGCCAGCAAAACCCGTCACAAAGACGTTCGTCGAGATGCTGCACATCCGCTTTGCGGCAGCGGCGGCTGATAGTTCACAACAAGGCAGCGCGTCGCTGGCTCGCTCTGCGGTCGATCCCGCGGCGATGATGAAGCTGGTGAGCCGCAACGCGAAACGCGGCGCACAGTTCACCGCGCAGGGCGTTCTGCGCTGGCCACTGACTTCGGCCAGGGCGGAAGATGTGCTGGCGGAGACGCGCAGCCTGCTGGAGGCGCTGAGTCCGCATGAAGCGTAATACTGTGCCACTCAACATATCGGACCACTCAACGCCTGCCGCTGAAGCTGTGAATCAGACGGCGATCGCGCTTTGAGGGACGTTTTGGCGGATTAAAATCGATTGGGCCAAGCAGGCGGCGCTGTTCGGCAGCCTTGCGGCGAAGTTCGATGCTGGCTTCCGTCTCGCGGTACAGCGCCTGCGCGATGGACGCCGAACCGCGCTGATGACTGAGGGCGAGGACTTCGACCTCCCACTCGGCGGCTTCATTCTTGATGCGCAGCATGTCGCCGATGCGCACCTCGCGGGCGGGCTTGGCGCGCAGGCCGTTGGATTCGATGCGACCCATTTCGCAGGCCTTGGAGGCCAGTTCGCGGGTCTTGAAGAAACGCGCGGCCCAAAGCCATTTATCGATTCGCGTTCCGTCCATGCGGATATTGTACTTTTCGGGGGGTACCCCCCTCCCCCCAGGGGGTACTTTGGGAGGAAATCGTTTAGAATGATGAGATTAGCAACCATTCGCGTCGCTAAAATCTTCATTCGAAACCGGTTAAGGCTAAAATATTTCGGAATAAGGAGTTATGGGCGGCACCTGATCGCAGTGAAGGGTGCGACGACGTGGCACGTTTTCTCCCGATCCATTGCTTTGATTATAGCAGTATGAGGTGGGGAGTTTTCGCGTTTATCTCGTTTAGATGGAGTGGTTTGAGAGATTTTTCTTGACAGGGTTCGAGTGGCGGGGGCGAAGGAGTGGAGGGGCGCGCGGGGGGGTGGCGCGAAGGAAGGCGAATCGGGTCGTTGCGCCCTTCGACTGCGCTCAGGGCTACACTCCGGCCTTCGGCAGAGCGGTTGCGTCCTTCGGACGCGCTTTTTATGGCACGCGTGAACGCGTGCCCTTCCGTTTGGGGTTCAATTGAGATCAGAGGCGGAGTTCCCACATCTCAAAGGCGAGATGTGGGGCACCCGGCTCCAGCGGAATGGGTTGTGCTTAGCGGACGCAGTTCGAGCTTTTACGTTCCCACCCATGGCGATGAAACCGCCATGGATGGGGCACCCGAGCATTTGGGGTGGGCTGGAGGAGAGCGGTTCGCGCGGGGCGCGAATGCCCACTCATCGCATGAGACAAAGGCGCGATGAATGGGGCACCAGGCGGCGCGATGGATCGCTTAAGATACGAGTGGCAGTAGGTACTTTGACCTAAGCTCCCAGATGGTCGATGCCAGCAGGTGAAATCCTTGAAGAAAATTCCATGCCTTCGTTACCCTCACGAGCAGTTCCACGTTGGACTGATAGATAGCCGCAAGTTCAGTGGCAATTTGAATCGCGCTCAAAGCGCTATAGAATATGGGCGGTTCTAATATCTGCTTCTGATAGAAGTCCTCAATCTGGCCCGTTGTGAACATTCTTGAAGCGATAGAGCGCGTGTTGGCAAGGTTTCTAAACAATGCTGCTTCTGAATCACCGTGCGCAAATGAACACAGGAATCGATATTCCGGATAGAGTCGCTTGAGCATCCGCGCTTGATTGGGATCGCTGATTTTTTCAATAACTCTCATTGGTGGTGGAAAGTCTGGAATAATTGATTTTCTCGGCTCCGGTCCGAACGGCTCCTTAAGCTCCTCGTAGTCAATAGTCCTTCGCTCATCGTCTGAGACAAAGCACACTCCCTGCAGTCCATCAACGTATGGGCCGCTGATCTCCCCAAAGTATTCGTCGAATCTAGAGAGATTCCGACACTCTTCCCGATGGAGAATGTAGCGGATATATTTTTTCTTCCAGCCGGCTTTCAGATACAAGCGAACATTTTCTGGACTTTGCAATAGAAAGCAAAACGAATAGAGGGTTTCAAGCTGGAGTCGCGAAATCGTCAGCGCATCGACAGCAACCGCATTTTGATCGCCCGATAATATCTTGCGAATGCAGGAATGTGAGTGACGAAGTCCGTCAACCATATCCGCGAGTTGGTGCCGCTCAAGGTCCGAATAACCGGTGGGCGCCGCCGTTTGGAGAGCGTCCTTAGACGCCTCGACACAGGCGAACACGAGGCTATCGATTTCCCTAACATCAACGCGTCTCGAAACATCGATGTCGTCGGTGAGTTCGAACTTGATGTCCTTGACGGTCAGTTTCATCGGATCCTGCTGTATAGGTCATGGATAGATGCGGTTGAGGGTGCGGGCGAAGGGGATGGTTTCGCGGACGTGGTCGAGGCCGCAGATCCAGGCGACGGCGCGCTCGATGCCCATGCCGAAGCCGGAGTGGGGGACGGAACCGTAGCGGCGGAGGTCGAGGTACCACTCGAATGCGGCGAGGGGGAGGTTGTGCTCGAGGATGCGGGCACGGAGGAGGTCGTAGGAGTCGACGCGCTGGGAGCCGCCGATGATTTCGCCGTAGCCCTCCGGGGCGAGGACGTCGACGCAGAGGGCCTTGGTGGGGTCGGCGGGGTCGGGCTGCATGTAGAAGGCCTTGGAGGCGGCGGGGTAGCGGTGGATCATGACCGGCTTATCGAACTGGGAGGAGAGCCAGGTCTCGTCGGGTGAGCCGAGGTCGTCGCCGTAGATGTGTGGGGCTTCGAGGTGACCGTCCTTGTAGGCCTGGTCGAGCATGGCGTGGGCTTCGTCGTAACTCACCCGCGGGAACGGTGCCTGAATCGCTTCGAGTTTGGCGATGTCGCGGCCGATGACCTTGAGGTCGGCGCGGTGCAGTTCGAGCACGCGGGTGACGATGTGGGTGAGGAAGGCCTCGGCGAGGTCCATGTCGCCTTCGAGGTCCATGAAGGCGACCTCGGGTTCGATCATCCAGAACTCGGTGAGGTGGCGGCGCGTCTTGGATTTCTCCGCTCGAAACGTTGGGCCGAAGCTGTAGACCTTGCCGAGGGCTAGTGCTGTGGCTTCGACGTAGAGCTGGCCGGACTGGGTGAGGAAGGCGGGATCGCCGAAGTAGTCGAGTTCGAAGAGGGTGCTGGTGCCCTCGCACGCGGCGGGAGTGAGGATGGGCGGGTCGGTGCGGATGAATCCGTTGGTGTCGAAGTACTCCTGCGCGGCGCGCATGATGGTGGCGCGGATGCGAAGGATGGAGGACTGGCGCGGGGTGCGCACCCAGAGGTGGCGATGCTCCATGAGGAAGTCGGTGCCGTGCTCCTTGGGGGTGATGGGGTAGGGCGCGGACTCGGGGACGAGGTGAACGATTTCGAGGTCTTCGACATCGAGTTCGAAGCCGGAGGGGGCGCGGGAATCGGCGCGGACGCGGCCGGTGACGATGACGGACGACTCCTGGGTGAGGGATTTGACGCGGTCGAAGACTTCGGGGGATACAGCGGCCTTGGGAACGATGCCCTGGATGGTTCCGGTGCCGTCGCGGAAGGAGGGGAAGAGCAATTTGCCGGAGGAGCGAATGTTGTAGAGCCATCCGCGGAGGGTGACGGTTTCGCCGACGTGGGCGGCGAGCGATGCGATGGTGGCGATCGGCGGATTTGTAACTGATTCTATTGCAAATTCAGGCGGATTGCTCATAAGGGCGCTTCTTTCGATCAAAAATAGTTACATGTTATGCGTAAGGTGCGTGGATTGCGCACTTTCAATCATGCGGAAGGCTGCCTGGGCCTTGCTGACGATGGATTCGATGGGCTCGTCGCGGTCGCCTGCGATCTCCAGGATGCCGGGTGTGGCGGCGGGCAGGGCGGCGAGCGAAGACATCACGGCGGGCCAGTCGATGCTTCCCGAGCCGGGCCAGAGGTGTTCGTCCTTCATGTCGGAGGTATGAGCGAAGGCGCCGTGGTTGTCGTGCAGATGAAGCTGCGCGATGCGCGAGCCGAGCAGAGCAATCGCAGCGGACAGGCCAAAGACGGCCGGGGCGGCGGCGGAGTCTGTACTCGGCATAGACGGCGAAGAGGCCGCGGTCGAAGATCGGGCACCTGGTATTGAGGTGGATGCGGGGAGCGCGTCCGCCTGCACGAGGTGGAGATGGCCGATGTCGAGGCAGACGCCGACCGAGTCGAAGTGGCCGGTCTTGAGGATGGAGAGCAGGTTATCCGGGGTGGCGACCTCGTTCTGCAAGTTTTCCAGCAGCAGGCGCACGCCGAGCGGCGCGGCGAAGGCCTTGAGGTGCTCAATGGCAGTGAGCGAGTGCTCGAAGGCAGGTTCATCCCAGGCAGCGTCCTTGCGACCGAGATGGAGGACCATGGCGGTAAAGGGGACCTGTTCGGCTGCCTCAAGAGCGCGCTTGACCTCATCCATGGCGGCGATGCGGCGGGTCTTCTCGGGGGCGAGCAGGTCGAGGTTGGGCGCGACGTGGCGCGACCATTGCGTGTCTGCGCGGTCCGTAATATAGATGGGCTGATGCATGACCGCGCGCACATCATTGGAGCGGAACCACGAGGCGGTCTCGCGGAGTGCGAGCGCGTCGGAGTAATCGAAGTGATGGCGGGCGGCAAAGACTTCGATGGTGCGCGCGCCGGTGGCGGCGAGGGCGTCCAGCAGTCCTGGGTGCAGGCGATGCTGGAAGAAGACATGAGTGGAGATTCCAGGTTGCATTGCTGTTAAGGGTACAGCCAATGGCATGGGATGCAACCATCAGGGGGTGGATTTCGTGGGGCGGGTCACCGATCGGGTGCATCCAGCTCGTGGTATGGCGATCCTCGGTGCCTGGCGATGCTGATCTCCAGCACATCGGTGCGCCCGGCCCGCTCGGCTTCCTCAAGGTCGGCAATCAGTTCGAGAAGCTCGGCTTCGCCACGCAGGGTGAGTTTTACGAAGGAGATTCCGATTCTCCAGCGATACAGGTTAAAGTGGCGCACCGAGCCCAGCGCGCGAAAGCTGACCCAGCCGCTGTTGACGGACATGTCCACGAGCGAATCAATCGCGAATTCGCAAGGGTCGGGCAGCTCGAGGTCGGCCAGGTTGGGCAACTGGAGCAGACAGCCACGCGCGCTTAGATCGAGTACGCGACCGGGCAGCAAGAGCTCCGACTCGAGCTGGCGCACTTTTGCATTGCCTCGGTATCGATAGCGTTTGGTCGCCCGTTTTTCCGCAGTCATCTGCCTGGTGGTGATCGGAATCTCAATTCCCATAGCGATAGAGCCTGATATTACACATGGAATGTATAACCAGCGAGGCAGATGGTGATGCCCAGAGGGCGACCTCCCACGGTGGTCTCAAACAACCTGGCCCCGAGCCAATTCCCGCACGGCATGTTGATCTGACCCATGCCGCCCAGTTCTGTAGAGGTTTATATCGGCCATAATGAGTCTGATTTGTACTAATATCCGCCGGCTTTGCCGAAATTGTGGCGCTGGTCATGGCCTCCCATCCGCATATCTGTACTGGGATCAATGTAGATCATCTCGCTGTCGCCCCATACGCCGGGGTCCTTCTGGTCAGCCTCATTGGTAGGGGTGACGGTGTAGCCCATGGCTTTAAGCGCGTCCAGGACGGTCAGCGGGAAGGCTTTTTCGACCTGGAGGGCGTCGGGCAGGTACTGGTGGTGGAAGCGCGGAGCGTCGGCGGCCTGCTGCACGTTGAGGCCGTTATCGAGGATGGAGAGGATGTCGTTGGCCACGGTGGTGATAATGGTGGCGCCGCCGGGCGAGCCGAGCACGAGCAGGGATTTGCCGTCCTTGAGTACGATGGTGGGCGTCATGTTGGAGAGCGGGCGCTTGCCGGGTGCGATAGCGTTGGCCGGGCCCTGGATGAGTCCGTACATATTGGGCGCGCCAGGGCTGGCGGTGAAGTCGTCCATCTCGTTGTTGAGCAGGAAGCCGAGCGAGCCTGCTGTGACGCCGGAGCCGAAGAGTCCATTGAGGGTATAGGTGTTGGAGACGGCGTTGCCCTCGGCGTCGACGACGGAGAAGTGGGTGGTCTCGGAGGATTCGTGAGCTGAAGTGCGCGTGGCGACAGGCGGCGGAGGCAGAAAGCCGGCGGGGCGGGTGAGCGTTGCCGACGGAGATGGCTTCAGTGGTTCGATCGACTTGCGCCAGGCGGCGGCATAGGCGGCCGAGATGAGCTGGGCGATGGGCAGAGCGACGAAGTCGGGGTCGCCGAGGTAGTCGGCGCGGTCTTTATAGGCGCGGCGGAAGGCCTCGGTGATGAGGTGGACCTGCTGCGGTGTGCGGTCGCCCATCTTCGCAAGGTCGTAGCCGGAGAGGATGTTGAGGACCTCTAGCAACACGATGCCTCCGGCGGAGGGAGGCGGCGCGGTAACGATCTGGTAGCCGCGATAGCTGCCAGTGAGCGGCGCGCGGTCCTTAACTTCGTAAGCGGCGAGGTCGGCGGTGGTGATGAGGCCGCCGCCCTTGCGGATGGAAGCGGCAAGCTCCGCGGCCATGGGGCCTTTATAGAAGCTGGCGGGATCGGCGGCGATGCGCTGCAGGGTGCGGGCGAGCTCCGGCTGGGTGAAGCGTTCGCCGGGTTTGAGAAAATTGCCGTTGCGCTGGAAGATGCGGCGCGATTCGGGAAAGTGGGCGAGGTTCTTTGCGGCAGCGAGGCTGCGCGCTACCTCCTCCGACAAAATATAGCCGTGGCTGGCGAGGCGGATGGCAGGGGCCATCACCTGAGCGAGGGTGAGACGGCCATAGGTCTTCTCCGCGTAGAGGAGCCCCGCGACTGTGCCGGGAACGCCGATGGCCTTGTAGCCGGTGGTGGAAAGATTGGGGACGATAATGCCCCTGGTGTCGAGATACATGCCGGTTGTGGCGGCGGCAGGGGCGCGCTCGCGGTAGTCGAGGAAGTGGGCCTGCCCGGTACTCATGCGGACGAGCATGAAACCTCCGCCACCGAGATTACCGGCCTGGGGAAAGACGACGGCGAGGGCGAATCCGACGGCGACCGCTGCGTCGACCGCGTTGCCGCCGGCCTTGAGGATCTCGATGCCGGCATCGGAGGCGTCGTGGTGGATGCTGACCACCATGGCGTGCTGGGCCAGGGTGGGCGGCGGGCTGACGAGGGCGTAGGGATTGGGCGGGGCGGTCTGTGCGTTCGTCGAGACGCTCGTCTGGGCCGCAACGGTCGCGCCGGAGAGAGCCAGAGCGACGCAGCAGACGGAGACGCGGAGGACGAGGCTCATGGACGGCAACTCCAAAGACGATCGAAAGCTGCTGACAGGATAGCGCGAGCGTGAAGCAGTGGGGAGAGCGGGATGGAGGTGTCACCCGGGTTATCTCACTATAGATAGTCTTAGAATGATTCGATGGCTACGCGTGTCTGTTCTTACTCGAAGATCAACCTGGGGCTGGCGATTGGGCCGGTGCGGGCGGACGGATTCCATGGGCTGGCGACGCTGTATCAGACGCTGGCGCTGCACGATGTGGTGACGGTGGAGGCTCTTATACCCACATCTCAAAAACGAGATGTGGGGCACCCGGAATCCGGTGAGTCAAGGATCACGCTGACGACGAGCCATCCTCTGGTGCCGGTGGATGGGCGCAATACGGCGTGGAAGATGGTGGAGCGGGCGCTGGCGCGGATGGGTGTGGCCGCTGACGTGACGATCCATATTGAGAAGAGCCTGCCGGTGCAGGGCGGGCTGGGAGCTGGATCGGCGAACGCGGCGGCGGCGCTGATGGGGCTGGAGCGGGAGTTGGGAGTAGCGCTGCCGGAGGTGGAGAGGTTGGAGATTGCCGCCGAGGTTGGCTCGGATGTGCCGCTATTTCTAGTGGGCGGCGCGGTGATGGGCATGGGGCGCGGGGAGATTGTGTCGGCGATGGCGGACCTGCCGGCGACATGGTGTGTGGTTGCGGTGCCGGAGGTTGGGGTATCGACACCGCAGGCGTTTAGGGATTGGGATGAGAGGCAAGGTTCAAGGTTCGAGGTTCAAGGTTCGAGGGAGGAACAAACCACCAGCGGTTTGACTTCCCCTGTGCAACCCGATAGGCTAGGAGAGTTGAGTCACGTTTACGCTTCTGTACTTGGGGTTATCCCCGCAACAGAGCAAACGCCTGACACATCCGGTATCGTTCGTGGCTCTGCAGAGAGCGACACACGGAACGATCTAGCCGAGAATACCCTTCTCGCGCTTGTCCGCACCGGGATCGAAAACGACTTTGAATCGGTCGTCTTTCCTCAGTATCCCCTCCTGCGTGAAATCAAGCGTTTATTGATGGGAACTACGGCTGGCGTGTCTTCGGGTGCTTTTTCCGAAGCCCGTCCGGCGGATTCGAGCGGCAACGCGCTGGTAGCGGGGCTCTCGGGTTCAGGCTCCGCTTTGTTCGGGCTATACCAGTCCGAGGCAGAGGCAAGGGCTGCTCAACAACGCGTACAGGCTACCGGCTGCAAGGCGATTCTAACGAAGACCTTGCCCCGACAAGAGTACTGGCGCAGAATGTTCGCAGAGTGATGATTGCCGGTTGGGAACACCGGTGACCGTACTGGGCGATTCGGCTGGCAGGAGTGCTGGGCGAATCAACCAAACACTGGGCGATCGACTAACGGTAGGTCAAGTGCCTTTGACGCACTCAGTCCAGGTTCGAATCCTGGTCGCCCAGCCAATCAGTCGACGCACGGGTACGAGGAGAGCGAACCAAGTCGGCGCGGGTTAATTACAAGCGCAGATGATCGGCTGACTTAGGTCAGGCGAGCAACTTAGGGTTCTTTGGCGGCAGCAACCTGCCGCGGAAGTTGGACGGTTTTTGAGATTTTGCATTGCGCGCCGCAACGGGCGCGAAGGTAAGGTTCAGAAGCAGAAGTTTGAAGGGGCTACAGGTCTTAGAAACTTGATTTTGCCGGTTTCTTTTAATTTCGCAGGGCGAAGTAGCGGCGCAGAAAAAATGGCACCGTAAGACGTAAAGCAGCAGGAGCATCCGAGGTCAACCAACCTGGAGGGTTTCGACGTGAACAACCAGAACACGACTGCGGTCCTTTCCCCTATTTCAGGGCAGGCTGAGGAGCAAGAAAACAATTCCCAGCCTGCACCAAAGCCATCCGTGGACGGACTGCCGGTGGACGGGTTAAAGTCCTCGGCGGATGGAGCCAAGACGGCCACGGAGCGGAAGCGCGCTCCCAGGCAGAGTGAAGACAAGCGCTTCAAGATTTTTTGCGGATCGGCCAACCGCCCACTGGCCGAGGAGATCTGCAAGTTTGTCGGGGTGCCGCTTGGCGAGTCCAAGTTGCAGCGATTCGCCGACGGAGAGGTTTACTTCCAGTTGCTGGAGAATGTTCGCGGCGTGGATGTGTTTCTGGTGCAGCCAACCTGCCACCCCGTGGATGAGCACCTGATGGAACTGCTGATTATGATTGACGCACTGAAGCGCGCATCGGCGGGACGCATTACGGTTGTGATTCCGTACTACGGCTACGCGCGGCAGGACCGCAAGGACCGGCCGAGGGTGGCGATTACGGCCAAGCTGGTGGCGGACCTGTTGAGCACGGCGGGCGCAAACCGCGCGTTGCTGGTGGATCTTCATGCAGCGCAGATTCAAGGTTTCTTCGATATACCGGTAGACCATCTGTTCGCCAGCCCGGTGCTGGTGAGCTACTTCCGGGACCTGGGACTGCCCGATCTTACTGTGGTTTCCCCGGATGCGGGAGGCGTGGAACGAGCGCGGTTTTTCGCCAGAAAGCTGGAAGTTCCGTTGGCCATCGTGGACAAGCGGCGGACGGACATGAATGTGACCGAGGTGATGAACGTGATCGGCGATGTGCGCGGCCGCACCTGCCTGATACTGGACGACATTATCGACACCGCCGGAACGCTGGTGGGAACGGTGGATGCGCTGCTGGAGCAGGGCGCGAAGAAGATTTATGCCTGCGCATCGCATCCGGTGCTATCGGGGCCGGCGGCGGAACGCATCGCGGCCTCGCGACTGGAGCAGTTGGTGGCGACCAATACCATACCGCTGCGCGAAGATGCTCTGCGGGTGCCAAAGATCAAAGTGCTATCGATTGCCGGGCTGCTTGGACGCGCGATCGAGAGCATCCACATGGAGACCAGCGTAAGCACGCTGTTCAGTTAGAAGCAGTGAGTAGTTGGTAGTGAGAGTAGCTATTTAGATTGCGCGGCCAAGCCGCAAAGGGAGCGAAGGAAGCAGCGATTGGGGATTTTCTAATCACGAGCCACTCACTACTGTTTCCCGTGCCCGAAAGGAAAAGAACATGGCAACAACCACAATTTCAGCCGTCGTCGCTACGCCTCGCGAGGGACGATTCAACAAGAACGCCGCACGCCGGGTACGCGTCGGAGGCAAGATTCCCGCGGTCGTTTACGGGGCCGGACAAGATTCCGTCGCGGTCACCGTGGATCCGCGTGTCATCACCAAGATCCTGCACTCGGATTCCGGCCACAACACCATCTTCGACCTGGATGTAACGGGGTCGGCGACGGTGAAGGCGATGATCGTGGACTGGCAGAATGAGCCGATCAAGGGCGCTCTGCTGCACATCGACCTGAAGCGCATTGCAATGGACAAGGCGATACGGGTCTCGGTGCCGATTCAGTTGATTGGCGTGCCGGTCGGGGTCAAGACCCAGGGCGGCATCCTGGAGCATGTGCTGCGCGAGGTGGAGATTGAGTGCCTGCCCGCAGACATCCCAAGCCATCTGGACGCCGATGTTTCCGGTCTTGAGATCAACCAGGCCGTACACGTCTCCGACCTGCCGCACCCTGGCTCGATCAAGTTCCTGGACGACGAGAGCTTGACCGTCGCACACGTCTCTCTGATCAAGGAAGAGGTGGTTGCGGTGGAAGAAGTGGCGGAGGCAGCGACGGAGCCGGAGGTTGCGAAGAAGGGCAAGGGCGAGACGGAAGCCGCGTCTGACGCCAAGACGGACGCCAAGACAGAGGCCAAACCGGACGCAAAGAAGAAGTAGAGAACGGCAGCAGGTAAGTTGTTAGTTGAAGTCAAAGGGACGCGCGGCGTGAAACTGATTGTAGGTCTCGGCAACCCCGGTATCGAGTATCAGTTCACCCCGCACAATGCAGGTTTCCTGGCGTTGGATCGCATTGCGGAACACTGCAATGTGACTCTCGCGAATCGCCGGGGCAGGGCGCTTACGGCGAAGGCCACACTGGCAGGGCACGAGGTGCTGCTGGCCAAGCCGGAGACGTACATGAACCTGAGCGGGCTCTCGGTGGCCGCTCTGGTTCGCGAGTTGGAGGTCACGGTCCCGTCGCAGGACTTGATTGTGATCTACGACGAGTTGGACCTTCCTCTGGGCACGCTTCGCATACGCGAGCGCGGCTCAGAGAACGGGCACAATGGAGCGATCTCGGTCTCCGGCGCGCTTGGCACACAGGAGTGGCTGCGCATCCGCATCGGGGTCGGCAAGCCCCCACTGGCGGATGGCAGAGAGGTGAAGGCAGGCGGCACGGATTACCTGCTGTCGCCGATGCGCAAGCAGGAGCTTGCGGTGCTGGATGAAGTACTCGACCGCACGCGAGGCGCGGTTGAGGCGATACTCTCCCAGGGGGTGAGTGCCGCGATGAACGAGTTCAACAGGGCAGTTGGCAGTGAGTAGTGGATAGAAGAGCAAATGCTAGGCAGATGAATTTCCAGACCGGATTGGCAGAGCAGACGCCCACACGGTGCGAAGCAGAACTTCGCAGAAAGAAGTAACCGAATGAACCGAACTTACGAAATCATGTTTATCGTCCGTCCTGACGTGGAAGAGGCCGACCTGGACAAGTTGATCGAAGGCTTCTCTGCCAACATCACCTCCGGCGGCGGCGAGGTGAAGAGCGTAGAGAAGATGGGACGCCGGCGGCTTGCCTATACGGTCCGTAAGTTTAACGACGGCTTCTATGTTTTATTGACGGTCGGCTCTCCGGGCAGCCTGATCGGCGAAATCGAGCGCCGCCTGCGCGTCTCCGAGCCTGTGATCAAGTTCATCACGGTGCGGATGGACGAGGAAGAGAAGCGACTGGCGAAGGTGAAGGCCCTGCGCGACTCCAAGGTGAAGCGCAGCACGCAGCCTATTGTGCCGCAGCACGCTCCGGCGGCCATCTCCGCGGTCGCAGAAGCGTCCGAGCCGAACGTAGTTGCAGAGGCAACTGCGGTGGCCGCGCCTGAGACGCCTGCCGGAGACACAGAACCCATCGCCGCAGCGGTATAACCGCAGTGGCTGATCCAGGATTTCGCCCAGCGGCGATTGCCGCTTGAGCGCACAACGAAGAGATGAGAGGAACTCCAATGGCTGACGAAACAAGCATTCCCAGCGCACATCAATCCGCACCGGAAGCAAGACCCTACACCCCTCGACCCGCGTATGCGGGTTCTGGCGGGCCACGTCCGCCGCGCCCCGCGGGCGGCGCGGGCGGTCCTGGCGGCCCTGGCGGTCCAGGCGGCGGCCCTGGCGGGCGGAAGTTTTTCCGCCGCAAGAAGGTCTGCAAATTCTGCACCGAGAAGATCGATGCCATCAGCTACCGCGATGTGCGCCTGTTGCAGGGCTTCGTGGCGGAGCGGGGCAAGATTGTACCGCGCCGGTTAACGGGCGTATGCACACGCCACCAGCGTCGTGTCTCGCTCGCCATTAAGCAGTCGCGCAACATTGCCCTGCTCGCCTTCGCCGCACGTTTTTAGCCTACCTGGCCTTCCGCAATAACCTCGGACGGCGACAGAGATATTGGAGAACAGCAATGGAAGTGATACTGAAGGAAGACGTCAATAAGCTGGGCCATCGCGGCGATGTAGTGAAGGTCGCGGATGGCTACGGGCGCAACTACCTATTGCCCGGCAAGCTCGCCATCGAGGCGACGGTCGCGAACAAGTCGGTGATCGAGCAGATGAAGGGCTCGGCCATACGCAAACTGGCCAAGGAGAAGGTCCTGGCCGAGGAACTCTCCAAGAAGCTTGAATCCGTGGAGTTGGTGTTTGAGCGCAAGGTGGGCGAGAACGACCATCTCTTCGGCTCGGTCACATCGAGCGACATCGCGCACCAACTGGAGGTGCAGGGCTACACCATCGACCGGCGCAAGATCTCGCTGGAAGAGCCGCTGCGATCGCTGGGTGAGTTCCATGTCCCCATCAAGCTGCACCGCGAGGTCACCAGCCACCTGAAGGTAACCATCAAGGGTGAGGACCAGCCGGAAGGCACGACCGAAGCCGCAGCATAGACTTTCCCCGGTTACTCGATTTAGCGCTCCGGGCGTCTGCTATCCGCGAGTTACCGACGCCTGTTTGCTTGATTCTTCTGTGCGGAAATAAATTTAATCCGCACGCAGGAAGAAACTCCATTGCGGAGAGGAATGAATCTGTGGTGTTAGATGTGCAAGCCAATAGTTATTCGAGCCAGAGTGTGGAACTCGACCTGCTACTCCTATTGCGAGTAACTATTGATGCAGGACAGATTACCAAAGTTCTGATAGATAGCTGAGAATGGCTTGACCTTTCATGCTATACCTTCTCTATTGGGCTCTGGAGCTACCAGTGCAATGGTCTAACCGACCACTCCAAGGACAGTTTGCAATGATTAATAAAAGGCACTACCTATCGCTTATATGCCTGGTTGGGTTCGCTGCCTCAGCCACGACTATCGCGCGTGCCGATGATATTATCACCAGCCTATCGGGTGACGGCGAGTGCTGCTTCAAGGTGGATCTGGACCAG
This sequence comes from Acidobacteriaceae bacterium, assembly GCA_035510935.1. Lineage (GTDB taxonomy): Bacteria > Acidobacteriota > Terriglobia > Terriglobales > Acidobacteriaceae > Edaphobacter. The sequence continues at coordinate 41,630 of DATKGA010000050.1, read as the reverse complement.
CTCAATGCCAACGAAATACAGGTCACGGTTACAACGATTGACGGCGCTACCTACTTCGCAAGTACGGGTAACGGGACAAATCACCCCGGCTTCGCGTTCAGTCTCGCTGGAGACCCTACCGGCGCCGGCCTTATCACTAACGTGATTGGGGGATGGGGAACGGACCTCACCTATAACTCCGATACATCTCCTGGTTTGGGTACGTTCGACTACCAGATGACCACTCCGGGTAGTGGCACCAGCTCCCAGATATCGTCGCTGACCTTTGATGTCAACGAAACGGGCATATCGTACAGCTCTTTCCTTCCTAGCACGGGCAGCGACGGTGGGAACCTGTTTGCGGCGGACATACTCGGCAACAATGGCGGGACAGGAATGTCATACATCGCAGGCAGCATACAAGCGATCACACCTGAGCCGTCCACGCTGCTGCTGCTTGGAACAGGATTAGCCGGTCTTGCGGGAGTCATGAGGAAAAGGATTTCAGCGTAAAGCCAAGCCGAGCAGAACCGAGCAGAAACAAACCATGAGCCCCTCCCGCCGCACGGTTGAGGGGCTTCTGTTATTCGTACTTGAGGGTGTCGACTGGATTGAGGCGAGCGGCCCGATTGGCGGGGACGGTGCCGAAGATGACGCCGACAATCACCGAAGTGGCCAGCGCGATGGGCGCAGCCAGCCAGCCCACTGGAATCGTGTATGGCGTCAGCAGGCCGATGGAGATCGGAATGCCGAGGCCGACGATGGTTCCTACTATGCCGCCAGAGAAGGACAGGAAGACCGCCTCGGTGAGGAACTGAAGGCGAATCTCGCGGCGGGTTGCCCCCAGCGCCTTGCGAATGCCGATCTCATGGGTGCGCGACTGCACGTTGGCCAACATGCTGTTCATGATGCCCACGCCGCCGACGACCAGGGTGATGGCGGCGACGATCACGAGCATCCAAGTGAGGTCATTAGCGACCTTGTCCATGGTATTGAGAATACCGAGGAGGGTCTCTGCGTGGTAGACGCTGTTGGGTCGATGGCGGTGCTGGATCAGGTTGGTGATCTGAATTGCTCCGGATGCGACCATCGACGAGTCAGCCATCTTGAAGAAGATCTCCTTGATGTTGTCGGTGCCGGTAAAGTAACGGACGACCTCGTAGGGGATGAGGATGGTCTGGTCGTTGATCTCGGAGGTGCCGTAGGTGTCGATGCTCTCCTTGAAGACGCCGATGATGGTGAGTGGAATGCCGTGGATGGAGATGTTCCTGTCGACGGCAGCCTGTTCGCTGCCGAAGAGTTTAATCGCCAGAGGCTGGTTGAGCAACGCAACCTTGGCATGTGAATCGGCGTCCTGGTCGTCGAAGAAGCGGCCAGCGAGGACGATGAGCCCGCGCACCTGCTTATACTGGGGCGAGACTCCCAGCAGCATGGTGTCGTTGGTGATGCCGCCGCCCAGACTGATGCGTTCGTGGTCCTCCAACAGGGGCGAGTAAGCGTCAATGCCGGGCACGGTGTCATGCACCGCCTCCATGTCTTCGCGGGTCATGGAGTCTGGCGTGGTGGTATTGTCGGGGCCGATGATGCTGCCGCCCCGGTACTGCATCTCGATCTTGTTGGGCCCGAGGCCAGAGATGGTATCCAACGCGTACTGTTTGCCGGTGAGTCCCACGGTGACCACGAGGATGATGGACGCCGAACCGATGACCATGCCGAGCATGGTGAGTAGAAAACGAGCCTTGCTGGCACGGAAGCTGTCCCCAGCCAGCGACAACACCTCGCTGAAGATCATGGTGGTGTTCGCGCTGGCCAGCGTGCTGTCGAACGATTTCTTATCGAGCTCCGGCTTGGGAACGAGATTGCTCGCCATCCGTTGATCCATCCCATCAGGGCGCCGGAATCTGCTGCTAGCCGGACTGCCGCGTCAGCGGAGGGCCAACCGGAGATTCCTGCCCGATTCAGCTATTAGACACAGTTCAGTATCGCAGTGGTAGAGGGTTTCCTGCTAACCTTAACATCAATTCCGTCGCGGAGGGATGTGTGAGCGGTTGAAACAGGCGGTCTTGAAAACCGCTGAGCTCGAAAGGGCTCCGGGGGTTCGAATCCCTCTCCCTCCGCCAATAAGTCGTAAGTTATTCATTTTATTAGACTTATGTTGCAATAAGTTCGCATTGTCGGGCATAGTTGCGAGTTTGTGGCACCAGAGAATCTCCGCTCCTGTAGAAATTCTGCGAGAGAATAGGCCTTTTCTCTGATCGGATCCTCGAAGATCCGTTTTTACAATTCCACCTCAATACTCAGACAGCGCATTGCTAGGGCAAATCGCATCGGGTGTATTCCGCAGCCATGGAGCGCTTCAAGGTCTTGAGTACCGACGACGACATGCTCCCGTCGTTCTCGAACTGCTCTGCACAGTAGTGCACGCGGATCCCAGCTCGCTTGAGAACATACTCGTAGTACGCGCTCTCATCCACATCCTGGAACCGACCCCAACGGCTCACGTCATAGACGAGCAGGGAAGTGAAATCCGTTCGTTTAGCTTCGACATCCGACATGAGCTGGTTTAGGCCTTCGCGGCCAGCAATGTTGAGTCCACTACGTCCGTGATCCGAGTACGCCTGCACGATCTCCATGTTGTGGTCGACGGCGTACTGCCGGATCACGTCGAGTTGGTTTTGGGGTGAATACTGTTGATGTTCTGTCGACATGCGGACGTACTGCGCTGCACGGGATGGAGCACGGACAATCGTGGATGCTGGAGGGATCTCCATGTTTTCACCAACTCGGGTCAGATCTAGACCCCTGGCGACGTGGGCCGAGAGGTCAACCAAAAAAGACTGCTACTATGTAGTGCGATTTCGAGCCCGTTTTAGTGACAAGATGACGAAAATAATTAAAGTTTTTTTACTCCGAGAGCGTTGGCTCGATGAGGGATGCCAGACGCGACCTTGCAAGCGCTCAGCTGAACCTGCATGTCGCCGGTGGGTAGATCGTTCTTTCCTAAGGGCTTAGCTTCGATAGCCAAGATCGCTGAGATTCTCACTCCCTTGTCTAGGCTTTTCTTTTCACTTTAGGGGTGTCCAGAGGGGATATTTCACTTTCCAGTGGGTTCTCTAGCGGTCATTTGACGAGAATTGAGAACGTCTTCCTCGGACAGCACAGCATAGCGGTACGATAAGGAACGAGGAGTAATTCTGATGCTTATCGTTCATGTGCATGTGTGGGTCAAGCCTGAGTCAGTTGCGGACTTCAGGCAGGCTACCATTGAAAACGCCAGCTCGAGTGTTCAGGAACCCGGTATCGCGCGATTTGACGTAGTGCAGCAACAGGACGATGCGACCCGGTTCATCCTGATCGAGGTTTACCGCACGCCAGAAGCGGCAACTGCGCATAAAGAGACAGCTCACTATGCAAAGTGGCTTGATGTGGTTGCGCCTATGCTGGCCGAACCTCGTCAACGCACGAGGTACAGCGCCGTCTTTCCCGATTCCCAAGTCTGGTAGAAGTATGCGCTTTGAGCTTGCGACCGCAACGCGCATTGTCTTCGGCGAGGGCACAGCTGCTACCCTCCCTGAACTAGTTCGTACTTTCGGCACCCGCCCGCTCGTGGTGACCGGCGCTTCGACAAAGCGTGCGGCATGGCTTGCCTCGGCACTCTCGGCTGAGGTCTTTGCGGTGTCCGGTGAGCCGACGGTCGATATGGTTCGTGAGGGCGCGCGACGCGTAAAAGACTCCAGCTGCGATGTCATCCTCTCACTTGGCGGGGGCAGCGCAATTGACGCCGGCAAGGCGATTGCCATTATTGCCACCAACGGCGGTGAGCCGCTCGAGTTTCTCGAAGTGGTGGGACGGGGCCGTACTATTGTGGTCCCGCCACTGCCGTTCATTGCTGTGCCGACCACAGCGGGCACCGGCAGCGAAGTCACGCGCAACGCCGTGCTCGGATCGACGGAGCACGGTGTCAAAGTGAGTTTGCGGAGCCCGCTGATGCTGCCAAAAATCGCGCTGGTAGATCCCGAACTGACGTATGGGCTGCCTCCTACGGTCACCGCAGCCACCGGCCTCGACGCGTTGACGCAGCTCATCGAGCCGTATGTCAGCGTGCGCGCCAATCCACTGGTGGATGCAATTTGTGTCGCGGGGATCAGTCGTATTACCGGTGCGTTACGCCGCGTATACCACGACGGTACGGATCGGGAGGCGCGCAGCGACATGGCTCTGGCAAGCCTGTCCGGTGGCTTGGCGCTAGCGAACGCCGGACTGGGCGTAGTCCATGGTTTCGCGGCACCGCTCGGGGGCTCGTGGAAGGCCCCGCACGGCGCGCTCTGTGCGGCGCTATTGCCGCACGGCATGGCGGCCAATGTAGCTGCGTTGCGGGCGCGCGCACCGCAGCATTCAGCGTTGGAACGCTACACCGCCATCGCACGTCTACTTACCGGTCAGAATGAAGCAAGCGCGGAGGATGGCATCGACTGGGTACGCACGCTTTGTGTCGAGCTCAATGTCCCTCCTCTGCGCGCCTGGGGGATCACCGAAGCTGATTTACCCGGAGTAGTCGAGAAAGCAGCGCGCGCCAGTAGTATGCAAGCCAATCCTCTTCCGCTCACGAGCGAGGAATTACTTTTGATGGCAATGGCGGCACTGTAAGAGACTGATTCGGGAGGCGGCGATAAGTACCTTGTGAAGATGCAGGCTAACGCCTTAACCAAGGAGGCGTACCATTGTTTCTTTGCCGCCGCGGCGTGAGAATTCGATTAGGATACGGGCATGTCAAAGACAGAATCGAGCATGATGGAGCTGGGGACAGAGGCACCGGCGTTCGCTCTGGTGGACGTGGTGAGCAGAATGACGGTGGCGCGCGATGATGTGGCCAAAGGGCGCGGGCTACTGGTGATGTTCATCTGCGCGCATTGCCCATATGTGAAGCACGTGGAGCTGGAGCTGGCGCGGATCGGTGCGAACTACCTTGGCAAGATCGGGATGGTGGCGATCTCGACGAACGATGTGGAGAATTTTCCGGAAGATTCTCCGGAGAACATGAAGGAGCAGGCCGAGCGACTGGGGTTCAAGTTTCCGTATCTGTACGACGAGACTCAAGAAGTGGCGCGGGCGTACCACGCGGCGTGCACGCCAGACTTTTTCCTATTCGATGCAGGGATGAAGCTGGTGTACCGCGGACAGCTTGACGATTCGCGCCCGCAGCGGCCCAGCGGCGGCGGCAACGACATTCCAGTGACGGGGAAGGACCTGCGCGCGGCGCTGGACGCGTTGGTCGCAGGGAAGCGGCCGGACACGAACCAGCGCTCGAGCATCGGGTGCAACATCAAGTGGCGTGAATAGGGGTGTTGGTTCTCAGTTGATGCGGCTTTCGTCCAACATATGGTAGGAGATTTCGTTCAAGTTGATTGGAGGGATCGATGCTAATTTCGCGGATCGCAATACTTTTATTTGTGGCGTCTTTGGTTACGTGTGTTCAGGGGCGCGCACAAGCTGCGCCGGCTGCTGCGGGCGCTTCGCCGGCGTGGGCGGATCCGGCGAACTGGACGAAGATCAAGCCTGTGGAGACCGACAACATTGTATTTGCGAATGTGCCGTTGATTGCGAACCCCAGTGCGAATCCCGACCCGGGGACGCCGGGAGGGATTCGGAAGCCGGTGCCGAATACGGGCAAGCCGGGGACGAAGGACCTGCACATCGATGTGTACCAGATGCCTTCGGCGAAGCCGACCCCGGTAGTGGTTCAATTGCATGGCGGGGGATGGATTCGCGGGGACAGGCCAAGCTCCTACAATACGTTTCGCGCGCTGCTGGCGGGCGGCATGAGTGTGGTGGCGGTGGAGTATCGCAATGCGAAAGATGCGCCTGCGCCGGCGGCGCTCCAGGATGTGCGCTGCGCGATGGCATGGGTGAAGAAGAATGCGAAGAAGTACAACTTCGATACCAACCGGGTAGTGATGTATGGGGGTTCGGCGGGTGGGCATCTGGCGCTGATGGGAGCGCTTGCACCGGCTTCTTACAACCCGCCGGGATGCACGGACCAGCCGCATGTGGCAGCGGTGCTGGACTTTTATGGGGACACGAATCTGGAGGAACAGCTGACGGTACCCGGCGATGCGGACTCGGTCCAGCAATGGTTGGCGATGGACTTACCGCTACCGAGCGCGGGCGCGACCGCGGATGGCAAGCCTGCGCCAAAACGTTGGCCGGAACCGGATGCCAAGATACTGGCGCGCGCCAGGGAGTTATCTCCGGTGACTTATGTGAAACACGGCGTAGCGCCAACGTTCATCGTGAATGGCGACATGGACCATCCGGCACGGCATGCGGAGTTGAAGAAGGACCTGGATGCGGCGGGGGTTCCGGATGGGCAGTACATTGTGGTGGGGGGTGGGCATGGGAACTTTCCCAAGCCGGAGGCGGATAAAGCGATGCTGTTGTGTCTGGAGTTTTTGCATGCGCAGGGGGTTTTGAAGTAGGGTGCGGAGCATACCCTTGGGTCCTTTGGTCACTTCGAATGTAACTTTCTGGCCTTCCTGAAGTGACTTGAAGCCACTTGATGCGATTGCAGAGTAGTGGGCAAAGAGGTCTGCGCCGCCGTCATCCGGGGCGATAAAGCCAAAACCCTTTGCGTCATTGAACCACTTCACAGTTCCTGATGCCATTTGACACTCTCCTGCCCGCGCGGTTTGGCGACTACAGTTTCCATTTTACGCTCGACGCTAACGCTCTCCCCCCGAGGGACCCATAAATCGAGAGAGCACTTCACTAATTCGCATTCTTCACACTCAGGGCAGAGAAATCCGGCTATTGGGAAAATAAGGGAATGCCAATGCGTTGTATGTGACCTAGGATACGTTCATGAGGACTCCAGAGCAGTAGGCTCGAACCATGGACAGTAGAATCGAGTCAAGAAAGGTTCAATTCGAACCGTGCCAGAGCGCCGTCGGGCTCAACATCACGGTCAAGGTTGAAAACTATGACGGTTCATGGTCCACCGCCCCCATTAGCCCAGTCTCGTTCGACCGCGTGGCTCCTCAATTGAAGTGTCTTCTCGTCCAGGTGAGTGAAACGATCGACGGTGAAAGCCACCTTCATGAAGAAGTCCAACGACACTTCGATGTGGTGACCCAAATGGAACAGAAATACATATTCTTCGCCGACGAGGCAGATGTCGCGAGGAAAATGGTCAGGCGCGGACGGTCTTGCGTCCTCAGCGTTTACTTTCGGGAAGCTTAGAGATCTGGTTATCAGCCGAAACTGGGAATTCGCAGCGGAATCTCAACGCCAACACTGCCACACGGACGTTTCTTGCCGTTCATTTCAGCGTTGCCGGATAGCAGCTTTGCCATTCAGCACACTACACCAGCTCAATCGATACGCGTCGCCCGACCATCGCAGCCGCCCGTTGCAGGCTGCCAAGCGTAATGTCGTTTTTGGGGTCAAGGATACGGTCAACCTGGGTACGGCTCGTCTTCAGCAGTATTGCCAGCTTGTTCTTGGAGATTTTCTTTTTCTTCATGGCCTCGGTGAGCTGCCATGCAACCACCTCTTTGACCGCCTGCGCTTGCGCTTCCTCGAAGATGCCCTCCACCTTGAGGAAATCATCAATGCTGGAACCCATATGCTTATTACTCATCGCTCCAACTCCTTCTGGCGCTTTCGCGCCGTTGCCAAGTCTTCATCTGACGTGGCCCGCGTTTTCTTGATGAACCCGTGCAACGCGACCAGATGCTCGCGGTACAGGCAGAGCAGAACGCGTGCCGTCCGTTTTGTGGGCAGGTTCGTCCGAATTTCCCATAGCCCGCTTCCCATTGGGCGGCAAAGCGGCATCCCCACCGGCCACCGCCATTGCGCCCGCAGCAGGTCTTTTCCTATTGTCTGGCGCTCCGGTTCATCCAGCCCTTTCAGCCACTCTCTCACCGGCTCACTGCCCGCTGTCGTGCGGTAGAAAATCAGCGGAATTTTTTGCGACAGCGGGCCATCTGGCATCCTGCACCTTATTTAGTACAATGTACCACAAAAGGTTCTTATTTGCGAATGGAGTTATCAGCCGAAACTGGGAATCTGCAAAAGAAGCTGAACGCCGACACTGCCACTCGGACGTTTCTTGCCGTTCATTTCAGCCTTACCCGCATACAGCTTTGCCATTCGATAGGCGAGTATCCGTTGGCCAAATCGCATCGAGCGGATCGAGCACAAACCACGCCGACGACAAATACACAAAGGACAACATCTTCAAGTTCCTCGGGAAGTTCCCTGCGCTGTCTGGGCATAAGTATGTACTGGAAGGAACATCCTGCGAAACATCTTCCCCGTTGCCCCCGAAATAGATGAGCGCAGCGGGGCCAGCATTCGGATGCGTTGATATCAGTAGTAATCGGAACTGAGACAGATTAGCCTTCAATACTCGTGACGCTCAGTATGCCCGGGCTTTTTTGTCCGAGTGGATGTGAGACAAACTTGTCCCATCAACACCAAGCCGCCTCGCCGGTCCGCTGCTAGTACCACCGCCGCCGCCCGCAAGCAAATGCAAGGCCGCTTTCCATCCGGATGGAATAATAGCGAAGTTCATGAAGAGAACTCTACCGTCAACGATGCATGTTGTAAGGTACGACTACTGGACCGTGAGGCTAACCGAAGCCGAACTCGTCACTTGCTGAGTTGCAGGAGGCGTTGAGGAGCCGGCCCCGCCGCCTCCACCGCTGCCGCAGCCGATACTGAGTGTAGCCGTTGCCAGTAGAACCACCCCCAGACAAGCCGTAAGCCACATACCTCGCGCAAGTAATTTTCTCCCCGCGAACCCAAGGGGCAGCAGAAGAATGGGCAGCAGAAAGGCCGCGCTGGTTACCGTTTCCGTAAAGACCACGATGATCTGATACGTTCCTGTGGGCGTCGTCGGGGAGGTGGTGATCGACACGGTATTGGTGGTCGAGGAGTAGCTGCAGGCAGCTCCAGCGGGAAGGTTCAGGCAGGTTACGGAGACGCTAGTCACGGAGGATGGCACGATCACCGGATAGCTGGCCGGGGAACCAGCAGTCACTGTCTCGGCTATCGAGGTAATCGTTGGCGCATCGGATGTTCCGGTCGAGGAAGTATCCACCTCGAACTGCCATGCATTGGAAGTTCCCCCGCCTGGCACTGGATTCTGCACCGTAATGGCGTAGGTCCCCGCAGAGGCAATATCTGCCGCAGGAACCTGCGCCGTAAGCTGGGTCGCGCTGCCGTAGGTGGTGGCGAGGGCCGACGCTCCCCAATAGATCGTCGAGTCTGCAACGAATCCCGAGCCGTTGACTGTAAGCGTGAACACTGCACCACCTGCGTCGGTAATCGCCGGCGATACGCCGCTGATAGCCGGTGCAGGGTTCGTTGAAATGCTGATTGTGTAGACTGCGGATGCCACGGCGCTTGGGGAGTAACCGATAGCCGTAGCAATTGCCTGCAGTGTCTCTGTGGAGGATACGGAAATTGCAGTAGTGTACGTGGTGGACGAAGTCGTCGGCGTCGTTCCATCAGTAGTGTAGTAGATGTTTGCCCCAGAGGTAGAATCGCTGATTGTAACGGTCTGCGCTGCGGTGTAAGTGCCTGCCACGGGCGAGAAGATTGGCATAGCGGCAGCTCCAATTAAGTTGACCGTGATGCTTCGCGTCACCTGCGTTGCAGCCGAATAGTTGGTGTTGCCCGCCTGATTGGCGTCGATGACCAGAGTGCCGACGCCAGTGACCGTCAACGTGCTGCCCAGGATAGTTCCGGTTCCGGTGCTGCTTGCGTCGATGGTGAAAACCACCGCATTGCCCGATGCGCCGCCGGTTGCCACCAACGTGATCGGTGAGATGCCATAGGTTACTGGCGACGTAGGTGCGGTGAAGCTGAGAGTCTGCGCGAGCTGATTGACCGTGATGCTCCTCTGCACCTGCGTTGCAGCCGAGTAGTTGGCATTGCCTGCCTGATTGGCGTCGATGACCAGAGTACCGACGCCAGTGACCGTCAACGTGCTGCCAAGGATGGTTCCGGTTCCTGTGCTGCTAGCGTCGACGGTGAAGACCACTGCATTGCCCGATGCTCCGCCGGTGGCAACCAGCGTGATCGGCGAGACGCCATAGCTGACCGGCGACGTGGGTGCGGTGAAGCTGAGAGTCTGCGTCGCCTTGGTCTCCGTCTGGCTCAGTGCCGATGCCGTGCTGCCGATGAAGTTGCTGTCGCCGCTGTATACGGCAGTGACGGAGTCTGAGCCAACGGCGAGGCTGCTGCTATAAGTTGCCTGCCCGCTGCTCAGTGACACGGGTGAGCCCGCCGCGCTGCCGTTCACGCTGAATTGCACCGTGCCCGTCGGTGTCCCGCTCGATGGGGCCACTGGCGAGACCGTCGCGGTGAAGGTAACGGGCTGGCCAAAGATGACCGGGTTCGACGAAGAGGTCACTGCCGTAGCCGTATTCGCTTTGTTCATCGTCTGGCTCAGTGCGGTTGCGGTGCTGCCGATGAAGTTGCTGTCGCCGCTGTAGACGGCGGTGATGGAGTCTGTGCCAACGGCGAGGCTGCTGCTGCTGTAGGTTGCCTGTCCGCTGCTCAGCGACACGGGTGAGTCCGCCGCGCTGCCGTTCACGCTGAATTGCACCGTGCCCGTCGGTGTACCGGTCGATGGGGCCACGGCCGAGACCGTCGCAGTGAAGGTCACGGACTGGCCATAGATGGACGGATTTTCCGAAGAGATCAGCGCCGTCGTTGTATTCGCCTTGTTCGCCGTCTGGATCAGTGCCGATGCCGTGCTACCGATGAAGTTGCTATCGCCACCGTAGGTGGCGCTGATAGTGGCACTCCCAATTGTCAGAGTGCTGGTGGTATAGGTTGCCTGCCCGCTGCTCAACGACACGGGGGAGCCCACCGAGCTGCCGTTTACACTGAATTGCACCGTGCCCGTCGGTGTACCGGTCGATGGGGCTGTGGCAGAGACTGTCACGGTGAAGGTTACGGACTGGCCAGCAATGACCGGATTCGCCGAAGATACGATTGCCGTTACCGTACTCGCCTTATTCACCGTCAGACTAGACGCTGGCGAAGTGCTTGCCGCATAAGTGGACGAACCGGGAGTGTACGTCGCCGAAACGGAATAGGGACTCCCACTCGCCGCCAGGGCGCTGGTGGTAAAGGTCGCTTGTCCGCTGCCGTTCAGCGTCACCGGCGCTCCCGCTCCCACGCCGTTGAATTGCACCGTTCCCGTCGGTGCCCCCGTCAAGGGAGCGCCGGCTGTCACCGTCGCTGTGAACGTTTCCGATTGACCATAGACCACCGGATTCGCCGCGAGAGTCAGTGTCGTCGCCGTACTCGGATTAATCGTCTGGCTAAGAGTGGATGAAGTACTGCCGTTGAAGTTGCTGTCGCCGCTGTAGACGGCGGTGATGGATCTCGCGCCCGTGGCAAGGGTGCTGGTAGTGTAGGTTGACTGTCCAGCGCTCAACGACACGGGCGAGCCCACAGCGCTGCCGTTCACGCTGAATTGCACCGTGCCTGTCGGTGTCCCCGTCGATGGGGCTATGGCCGAGACCCTCGCGGTGAAGGTCACGGACTGGCCAAAGATGGCCGGATTCGACGAAGAGATCACTGCGGTTGCCGTATTCGCCTTATTCACCACGATGCTCTGCTGCAATGCGGTCGCAGCCGTGTAGTTGGAGTTTCCTGCCTGATTGGCGGTTACCACCACAGTTCCCACACCGGTGATCGTCAACGTACTACCGGTAAGCATGGCTGGGCCGGTCGCGCCGAAGGTGACGGCGTTGCCTGAGCCGCCGCCGGTGGCGCTGATCGTGTAGGTGAGATTCGAGCTATAGACAGTCGAGGTGGACAGGCTGTCAGTGAAGGCGATCGTCTGCGCGATCTTCGACGAAGGCAGTGTAATGCTGTCCGCTGTATGGATGGTTTCGGCGATATTCAAAATGGTCGCTGGAGTCTCCGACTCCACATCCGAAACATGGATCGCCTCGGCAATCGCCAATATCATCGGGGCCGCTCCAATTCCTGTACCCAACAGATGCGATATCTGTGGCGTGTTGGGCGCAGAGTCCGAAACCGAGACATACGCCGAGAAGGGCGTGGTTACAGAATTGACCGTGGGGCTGTCGTACGTCGGCTTGAAGGTGACCGAGATGGTGCAATGCGCCTGCGGCGCCAGCGTGGTTCCGCAGGTTGTTGCGCTGATGGCGAATTGGCCGGGGTCGGTGCCGACCACGCTCATGGAAGAGATCGTCAGCGGCACGATGCCGGTGCTGGTCAGAGTAAGGTTTTTGGCGGCGCTGGTCACTCCGACCTGCTGCTGTCCAAAGTCCAGCTGATCTTCCGCCAGGATTGCATTTGGCATGCCCGTCAACCCGGTCATGCCTGCGGTCTGCGTCGCCGGAGTGCCGCTCAGCATATCCGATACATTCACCGTGGCGATGTATTGGCCAAGCACGGTTGGAGTAAATTTGACCGCTATCTGGCAACTGGAGTTGGCCGCCAGAGTTGCTCCGCAGTTGTTGGTCTGCGCAAAGACGGAGGCGCCGCTCCCAGTGAGGAGGATGCTGGAGATTGGCAGGCTGCTCGAGGTGTTATTGGTCAAGGTAAAGTTTTGCGCGGCCGTTGTGACATTCACCGTGCTGGCAAAGCCCAGCAGGGGCGGCAGCAACGTCACCTGGGCAGGCGTCCCGCTGGAGTAGCCGTATAGGTTGATGGTCTGGGTTGGTAGCGCGCCATTGTCCGTCACCTGGTCGGTATCGAACAGCGGGTTGCCAGCCACGGTCGGCGTGAAGTCGATGCTGTACGGGCACTCGGTGCCCGGCGCAAGCCCGTTGTTGTTGAGCAGGATGCAATCCGGCGCCGAGACATCGCGGGTGAAATCCGGAGTAGAAATGCCGTAGGCGATTGGACTGGTGAAGGGACTGTTGAAGGTAAGCGGACCGGTATTGCCAGCATTCACCACCGTGACGGTCATCGGTCCAGTCACACTGCCCGTCGGCAACTGCGCGTAGAGTCCGGAGTTAGGGTCATAGGGCGAGAATTCCAGGGCGGATTGGGAGACATTGATCTTGCGGACCCCGCGCGAGAACTCCATGATGTAGACATTGCCCAGGCCGTCCACGCGGACAAGCTCAGGGAAAGCCAGCGAAGCCAGGCTTGCCGAGCCATAGCCAAATCCGCCGAGGTCGCCACCGTTGAAGCTGTATCCACTGTTCTGGCCGACGATCGTGGTGATCGTCTGTGTCGCCTGGTCCACGCGGCGCACATCGCAGGCCGTGTTGTCCTCGAGGTAGAGATTGTTGGCAGCGTCCAGAGCAATACCCCCCAGTCCGCCGAAGCCCGCGGACAAGGCCGGGCCGCCATCGCCGACATCGCCGTAGCAGGTCTCGTACTGGGAGCGGCTTGCCACCCCGCTGCCAGCCACCGTGGTGATGACGCCGGTCGAGGCATTCACCATCCGCACCTGTAGACCTTCGTTGATGTAGAGATTGCCGTTGCTGTCGAAGGCAATATCTCCCGGAATGATCTCGGCAGCGGTTGCCGCGCCTCCATCTCCGCTGTGACCATAAGTACCGTTGCCTGCGTAGATGGTGACAATGCCGGTTTTTGCGTCCATGCGGCGAACCACGGCGTTATAGATTGCTGATTGAGTTCCGTTCACAATCGGACCATAAACATATCTGTCGGCGAAGTAGAGGTTGCCGGCCTGGTCGAGCGCGATGCCGGAGACGCCGTAGAGCGAGGCGTTTGTGCCCGTGCAGCCGTCGCCAAACGAGTCCGTCTTGCCGGGGCAGCCCACGCCGGTGGTCGTTCCGGCGCCGCTGTTCGTCCAAGTCACCGAGCCATCCACGACGGTCTGGCCCGCGACATCAGCACTGACAAATGACGGTACTGTCCCGCCGGAGGTGCCACCCTGTGTCACGGTGAAGAGGAAATTCACGTTGTGGGTGCCGGGACCGGGCGTGTTCGGCACCGCGACGGACTCCTGAATGATGCTGCCCGGATAGAAGTAGGTGTTGGATTCCCATCCATTGCCCTGGTTGCCGGTGTTGCTGAGGTTGCCCAGGACCGATGTAATTATCTTGGTGGCGGGATTGATATAGCGGATGCTGGGCGCGCTGTTGGCCGCGTTGTCGCCGATGTAGAGTCCGCCCACACTGTCCACGGCCAGAGGTCCGCCATCCTCGACATTTGCACCCAGCGCAGCCCCTCCGTTTCCGTTCAGGTACTGATCATACCCACCACATTGGAAGGGATTGCCGGCAAAGATATGGATGTTGCCGCTGGGGTCGACACGCCAGATGACGTAGTTCATGCTGTCGGAGAGATACAGGCTCCCCGCCGCATCCAGCGCCATGCCGTTCAGAAATCCTACGAACGCATCGGGTGCCGGGGTTCCGTCTTCTCCGGCGACGCCTACACATACGGCCCCGCTGCCACCCACATAATTGCTGATGATGCCGGGCGTCAGCGCCGCCACCGGGCCCGTTCCCGTGCCGGTAAGAGCAAAGGCGTACTGCGAGCCTCCGTTTTCCGTGGTCGTTACCACCAGAGGCGCGTTGCGGATACCCGGTGCTGAGGGAGTAAAGGTCACCGGAATCGAGCAAATCGTTCCGGAGGCATTCTGGGTTGTGCCATCCACAGTGCATCCGCTGATGGTTCCCAGCGTGTACTCAGTAAATCCGGTCTGCATGACGATCGACTTGAGCGCGAGGATACTGTTCAACTGCAAGGTGACGGTCTGCGTGTTGCTTTGCCCCACCGCAGTCGCAGGAAACGTCGTGTTGCCGATGGTAAAGCTCGCTCTTCCCGCCGGCGTGTATCCCGAACCGACCAGGGTTACGTTCTGCGATGCGTAAAAGTCCCTGAGACCTGTTCCGCCGGAGTTGTCGTTGACGCTCAGCGTCGCGGTAAAGTATCCCGGCATGGTGGGCGAGATGGCCACCGAGACGGTGCAACTGGCATTGATCGCGAGCGACGCGCCGCAGGTGGTGCCAACCACACTGAACATATCCGCCTCATTGCCGGAGAGAGTGAAGGCTGGAGTCCCAGTCCCGGAATAGTAGCCAAAACATTGTGGTGACGTGCTTGGCGCGACAACTGCCGTGCTGCAAAAAGTCAGCGGAGCATTGCCCGTGTTGGTCACGGTCACGATGCTTGGGGAACTGGTGGTCCCCGGCGCCAATGTCGTGAAGTTGATGATGCCGGGTGAAGCCCCAGCCACTGGCGCGGTCCCAGTGCCATTCAAGGTTGCAGACTGTGTGCCGCCGCCGCTGGTGGCGTTATCGGTGACGGTAAGCGTCATGGTCTGGGCACCTAACGCGGTGGAGGCGTAGGTGACGGAAAGCGTGCAACTGGAGTTGGCTGCCAGCAGTGTGCCGCAGTTGTCGGTCTCTTTGAAGGGCGGAACGTAATATTGGTTGGGGATGATGGAAGAGATGGTAAGCGGGACATTGCTGGTATTGGCCAGGGTCAAGGTCTGTGCGGTGCCATAGCCCATTCCTTCGACTCCTGTAAACGTAAGCGGGCCGCCAGTCAGCGTGGCAGTGGGATAGGCCCCGGTTCCCGAGACCGATGCGGTCTGCACCCCGCTACCTGTCGATGCATCATCCGTTACTGTCACGGTTCCGGATAGAAGACCCGTTGTTGTCGTGCTGAAGGTCACGCTGATGGAGCAGGAGGATCCAGCCGCTAGCGTGCTTCCGCAGTTGTTGGAGGCGGCAAAGGCTCCCGAAGCGGCGATGGAGGTGATGGCCAGCGGAGTTGTCGTACTCAGGTTGGTCAGCGTCAGGTTCTGCCCCGCGCTCGCTCCCGTATTGGGAACAACCAAAAAGGTAAGCGGCCCACCGGTAAGCGAAACCGTCGGTGCTGTGCCGGTTACGGTTGCCGAAAGATTGATAGTAAGCGGAGCACCGGCAAACGAGACGCTGTCGTCAGGATATGTTGCGGAACTGGAGACAGGCCCATCCGTAGTCGATTGCACTGTGACCGCGATGGCGCAGGTCTGCCCCGGAGTTAGGTTCATGGCAAGCGTACCGCAATCCACCGTTCCGGTCGGCAGTGAAGTGGGCGCAACCACCTGGAACGGAACCGTCACCACCAGCCCGGTGGGTCCCGTGTTCTCGGTCAGCGGGATCATCGTACTGGGAGCGGGCGCAGTGAGCGGATAGTTCAGAATGTCCGCATCCGCGACCGTGACCATCTGCTGCGTAGCCTGAACACCGAACTGCGCGTTCGGGAAAGCCACGCTGCTGACCGATGCATTCACAGTGCGAACGCCATCCGGCTCCAGGATGTAGAGGCTTCCCGTGCCATCGACGACCACCCCCTGCACCCCGCTCAGTCCGGCTGCCAATGCGTTGCCCGCATCACCCGAAGCGACGCAAGTGCCACTGCCGGCGACGGTAGTATTTGCCAACGACAAGGTCAGGAACTGCGGGTCATATTGCACGACTGTGCAATATGAGTTCGATCCGAAGTAGACGTTGTCTGAGGCGTCCACCGCGAGGCCCGTCGTTCGCATTCCCTGTTGGTAGACCGTACTGATAAAGCCACTGACCGCGTCCACCCGCCGCATGACGTAATCGCCAGAGTCGGAGAGGTAGAGGTTGCCCTGTGAGTCCACCGTCACCGCGCTCGGATAATACAGGCCGGCCGCGCTCGCCAGGCCTCCGTCGCCAACCCCGGGCGAACCTCCACTGCTGGTGCCGCCCGCAATGGTGTAGATGTTGCCGACAATTGCCGTTACCCCTGCATTCTCCGTCGCGATCAGGCTGGCCAGCGGCGTTCCGCCCTCGTAGACAACGCGGATGGCATTGTTCGCGCTGTCCGCAATATAGAGGTTGCCATTGCCGTCTACCGCAATGCCTAGCGGAAAGTAAAACTGCGCAGCGGTGGCTGGACCGCCATCACCGATGTAGCCGGAGTTGCCCAGGGGCGCACCCGCCACCGTGTTCAGGATGCCCGTGGTGGCGTTCACCATGCGCACAGCCTGACTGCCGTCCACGATATAGATATTTCCCGCGGCATCCACCGCGATGCCTTGCGGGTCGGCCAGCCGGGACTGGGTGGCGAGATTGCCGTCAACGTCTGTACCGGGATTGTTCGAATAAGAAGGATTGTATGTGGGCGCAATGCCGGCGATGGTGTAGATGTCGCCCACCACGGCAGTAGTGCTGGAATTCTCCAGCGCGATCAGGCTGGCTAGCTGTGTGCCGCCCTTATAGACCACACGGACCACATCGTTGTAGGTGTCCGCGATATAGAGGTTGCCCAGGCTGTCTAAAGCCATCGCCGCCGGGTTATATAAGATCGCCGCGCTTGCCGGACCTCCATCTCCGCCGTAGGGTTGCTTGGTGTAATCCTCGACTGCGGTGTCGCTGCCAACGAGGTCGGAGATCAGGCCTGGAGTCATCGCCGCCACCGGCCCGGTACCGGTACCGGTCACAGCAAAGCTCACTGTTCCGGGGGACCCAAGATCGGAATCGAAGAGGCCGATCTGCACCGGTGCCGAACGACTGATTGGCGCGGGCGCGCTGGCCCAGCCCGGCAACTTCGGCGTGAAGGAGATGGTGAGTGTGCAAGGCGTCCCGGCTGGGAGATAGTTTCCGAGTACACAGCCACTGATGCCGGTCAGTGCGTACTCGCTGTACGCCGGATCGATTTGGATCGACGACAACACGAGATCGTCGCTGTAGGTGAACGTGACCGGCTGCGACGTGCTTTGCCCCACCTGCGTCACAGGAAAGACCTGGTTGGAGACGGCGAGCGTCTGCGCAGAGGCAGTCGCCGCAGCCATCCCCGCCCCAAGCAACCCGAGCACCAGCACGCATACTGAGCGCACAGACGCAGCCACACTGCGACAGTGAGCCGCGCCCACGCTCCGGCGCTGGCCCACCACTCCATCCGGAACTGCCGCAAACCCGATTCTGTCTCTCATTACTGCTCTCCTTTCTACTTCGCCCGATACGTTGTGCCGAAGAAGTTAGGAGAAGCTGAGGGTGACGGTGACGGTGATGATCTGGCCCGCCGTTGCAACGATAGGAGTCGGCGTATAACTGGGGCTGCCGTTTGTGATGACCGTATAAGTCAGTGCAATTGGCATTACTTCCTGAGATGTCGAGTAACCGGCCGCGTCACATTTGGAAGGAGCAAGGCCCGCGGTATGCCCCAGCGATGTTGAAGAGCCTGCAAGGCCGATCTGGCTGGCACCAACCGGAATGACGACTACTTGTGATGGAGCGGAGCTCAAGCAGACCGGTAAACGGGTTTCAACTGCGTTAATCGTCCTGCCGCTGCCAGGTACCGCAAAATTTCCGGAGAGCACCCAACTCGGAGGTAAAGAGGTGCTGCCGACGCCATCGGTACCATTGAAGACCAGCTGCGTGTTGAGACCCGATACCTGTGTGGTTGCATTAGGCAGCAGGGCTGCGGAGCCTAAACCAATGTTCTCCGTGAATGTCGGACTAAACAGGCTGTTCGTACCGGAATAGAAGATGTCGCAGGTGAGATTTGTGATGGAGTTTATGCAAAATGCTGTAGGGTCGCCGCTGGGGTTCCCAATGAACGCGATCGCAGGATCGCCTACAGAGACCAATCCGCCGAATAAGGCAACCAGCAGCTGGTCGCCGCTGGCGAGGCCTGAGCTTCCCACAGTGACCAGTGAATTTTCGAAGTCGCGATGCTGCACGACTTTGCCATCGGGGTCCTTGACGTCAATCACCCAGTGGCCATGAACCTTGATGCCTTCGCCGCCCGGCTTGCTGGGCGCAACCGCCCCTAGTTCCTCGCCTGACGTTGCGGCTGGCTTAACGGCCCGTGCCGCACTGATGGATGCGGGTGTGACCGGGGCCGTGGCGGAGTCGTTGCCATCCTGGACCGCAGCAGCCTGCTGGGCGGCGCCCAACGGCATCAGGGCTAGAATCGTGAATAATACGCACGCTACAGCCAACAAACGCATTGGGCGAATTTCATTTAGTTTCATCATTCGGTTCATCTCAGACCTCACTGGAATTGATTTCGTGCTTTAAAGTGTTGCCACATGTCGATCACTATACAGCGCAGGAACTTTTTGCCATCACTCAAGCTTCGGAAGAGGTAAGCGCACTGCCAACTTCGACTCCGGTTTGCGCTCACCATTGACGTCTGCCTGAGCGCTCTCCTCGGAATGGTTACGGGCTGTAACCGAGATCCACTCGCGTTCCATGCTGATCTCGATCTCACGATGCACGATCCTCTGTGGCTCCTTTGCTACGGCAGGTTCAGTTGCTCGAACATTGCGCTTTAAGAAATTCATGCCTTGCGCTCCCCGTATACTGGTTGCAGTTATTTGCCTTGGGCCTGACTAGACCGCATATAGCTCTGGAATGTCTTGAATTCGTCCTGGAATGTTCTGAAAATTTCTAGAGGCTCCTAATGCCTTTGCCTTTCAATGGCTTGTACCGTTTTGACGAGTTCGAGCTTGACCCCTCCCGGCGCTCGCTGTCGCGAAATAGTGTGATTGTTCCCTTGTCTTCCAAGGCCTTTGAGATCTTCACCTACCTCGTTGCCAACCCCGGAAGGGTGGTTACCAAGGACGAATTGCTCAAGGCGGTATGGCCAGAGTCCTTCGTGGAAGAGAGCAATCTGCCGGGATATATCTCCGGACTGCGCAAGGCGCTGGCCGACCGGGCTGGCTACATTGCGACTATCCCTGGCCAGGGCTACCAGTTCACGGCGAGAGTCCAGACTGAGACACATGCCAATTCATCGCCCAAGCAAGGGCCTGAAGATATCCCGACCCACCAGATTCAGAGAATGCGTGAAAGCACGCATGTCATCATCAGGGAGACTTCGTCACCAGTCCGCGCACTTGCCGAATCCAGATCGCTGCTTCGCCACTGGTCTCCGTGGGTGCTAATTGCCGTTGCGATGGCCAGCGGCGCCGCAACCTACTACGGCTTCTATATTCGCTCTCAGCCTCAACAACTCAGCAAGGTGATGGTGGCCGACTTTCTGAATCTCACCGGCGACCCATCCTTCGACCATACTTTGAAGAGCGCCCTCGAGATCGGACTTGCGCAGTCGCCCTACATCCAACTGATGGGAGAAGGGGACGAACACTCAGCTCTGAGCATGATGCAGAAGGCGCCGGACTCGCCGCTGCTCGGCGAAATCGCACTCGAGGTCTGTAAACGAAACAACTATCAGGCACTCCTCCGTGGCCAGATCGCTTCAGGCAGCAAGTGGGGAAGCGATACTATCTCGATCGAGTTAGTGAACTGCGCCACCAGCAGGACGATCGCCGTGCTGCACGGTGACGCGTTCAATAAGGATGCCGTGTTGAGTACGCTTGACGGGCTCACCGTCGGCGCTCGTAGAAAGCTCGGAGAATCGAACTATTCGATCGAGCAATTCGATGTCCCGATCATGAACGAAAGTACCTTCTCCTTCGACGCTCTCCAGGCCTTCAACACCGGCTCCAATTTGGGCAGCGACGGCAAAATCCTGGAATGTATTCCCTACTTTCAGAGGGCAGTCGATCTGGATCCGAAGTTCGCCATGGCCCAGGCCAGCCTCGGCACCGCTTATCTCACCCTGGGCGACACAAAAAAGGCTGCCGCCTACTCCAAAGTAGCCTTCAACCTCAGTGGAGACATCAGTCAGTGGGAAAAACTATACATTCGCTATAACTACTATCTGATGACCCTTCACGATCTCGACAGCGCATTGAGTACCGTTGACGAGTGGACGCGAGTCTATCCCAGGGATGAGACATCATGGCAAGCTCTCACGTATGTCGAGATTCAGGTTGGCAACTATCCTGTTGCCAGCCAAGCGGCCCAGTATGCCTTGCAGATGAGCCCCATTAAGTACGCTATCGAGTATCAAAACCTTGCGGACGCCTCCATGCGAGAGGGACACTTTGCCGACGCCAAACGGACGATCGCCCAGGCCCAGGCCCAGGGCAAGGATGGACCGGCGTTGCACCAACTGCTGCTGCAGATAGCCTTCCTCGAACACGATCCGAAAGCCTTGCAATCCGAGATCGAATGGGCCAGCGGACATCCTGAGTTATGGTTGTCTCTGGAAATCCAGGCCATCCTCGCTGCTGACCTCGGCAAGGAGCAGGAGTCGGAATCGCTCTTCCACAGCACCATGCTCGATGCCATTAAGGAGGGACAGCCCGCGCTGACAGATTCCATGATGCTCGATGAAGCAGGGGTCGAGGTCGATCTGGGGCAAATGACCAAAGCGACGCAGCTTCTCGCGCAGGTCAAGGACCACGGAAGCATCACCTGGGCTCTCCTTGCTACCAAGGCAGGATCGACAACAGCGGAGGCTACCTACTTCAAGGCGCCCAATGCATATCCAAACGACACGCTCGCGACCAAGGTACTCATCCCGGAACTCAAAGCCTTATTGGCGCTGCGCCGCAACAACCCGACAGCAGCGATCCAACTTCTCGAACCAGGCAGGCCCTATGAATTAGTGCTGCCCGAGGTCATTGACCTGCGCGGTCAGGCCTACCTTGTCGCGAAGCAGGGCGCAAAGGCCCAGGATGAGTTCCAGAAGCTAATCGACCACCCAGCCGTCGAGGAGCCTACCATGCCAAGAACCATCCTCGCGCATCTCGGCCTCGCTCGCGCCTACGCGATGCAAGGCGACATGGAAGACAGCCGTAAGGAATATGAGACGTTCTTCAACCTATGGATAGATGCTGACACGGATCTCCCCGTCCTGAAACAAGCCCATCTCGAGTTCGCACGTCTCAACTAATTCTGCTGTAGCTCATCCCAATGACTTCCTTGGAAAATCGCATACTGAAACTCAATCGGCGTATCTCAGTTCTGTACGCGGCACGAGAATACCAATGACTTCTTCACCGTTCTGACCAGCATGGATTTTGAGTGGAAGAAGGTGGACGAAACGAACATGATCTTTTCACTCGACGATCGTGCTACGGGCAAAACGCGGTTCAAGGCATTGCGAAGCGACCTTATCTTCGGCTCCAATAGCCAACTTCGTGCCGTTGCCGAGGTCTACGCGAGCAGCGGCGGACATACTCGGTTCGTCAAAGACTTCGTGAAGGTCTGGGACAAGGTCATGATGCTTGATCGGTTCGACGTTCGGGTCTGAGATGCATCCGCGCAGGCGGAGACGGCTGCGCGGGGGGCGCTCCCGAACTTCAGCGGCACTTGGTTTGGCGAGCTCAAGCTTGCAACTTAACCGGCCGGCCGCTCGGCATACAGAACCAGGCTCAACGCCTGCGCCGTCGCTGCAGTGCCGGAACTTACGCTGGGGGGTTCTCTCGCAGATGCTGTGGCTCGCCAAAATTCCATCCGGCGCGAAAAGGCTCGATTTGTTAATTCCAAGCGGGATGCGCCCAGGGAGCAATATCCATCCCGATAACCAGGGGGGCGATACCACCGAGCGAGATCCAATGGTTCTTGTGTCTACATCCAAATCCCTGTATCAGGGAATTGTTATTCCCTGATACAGGGGTGATAATTCCCTGTTCGGAATGGGGTATGAATAACTTGATTTACGCAATAACTCATCTAGATTCAGCGTGATAGAGATAGATTGCGGCGGATTTCTAAGCCAAAAATCGTGAAATTCCCTGTAAATTTCCCTGTTAGCAGGGAATATGGCCCGGAGAGCGGTTTGCTGAAGACTCCATTCACCGCCATAGAGTCGTAAGTTGTTCATTCTATTCAGCTTATGCAGCAATAAGCCCGCATTTGCGGGCTATTGCTACAAGTTTTGGCAGCAGAGAATCTCAGCTGCAAGAATCCAGCGCGCGGAGTAGGGCGCGTGGATCATGACGCGCGAGCCTGCTCAGCAGAAAATCGATCTCGGCGTGCGCCGTTGCGCTGAGTGAGGTGCTGGGAACACGTTGCGCATCGAAGGCAATTGCCCCGCGTTTTTGCAAAACATACTTACGCACAGCCAGACCGATGCCCTGCTGTTGTTCGTAACGAATGAGCGGAAGATGAGCATCGAAGAGATCATGCGCAGCCACCCGCTCTCCTTTCTGCGCAAGCTTTACCACATCCACCAGCATGTCTGGAAAGGCGTAGCCGGTCATGGCGGAGCCTCTATTCACCGCGCAGATGCGCCCCTCCGCGCTGGCGGCGGAGAGCGTCATACAGGTAGACCTCGCATCGTAAGAATAAACCCATGTCTCAGAAGCGAGACATGGGGCACCCGATTTTGTGACTCAGTTCAGATCTGGGCCACCCGCCCAACACCGAATCAGTATAGATCGCAATAAGTCGGAGAGCGTAGTTTTGTGGTGCCCCACCCTTCCGCGATAAAACTGCGTAAGATGGGGCACCCGACCAGTGCGGGCTAATCTAAGGGTAGGCCACCCTCTCCAGGTATTCTTGAACGAGACTGAGTGCTAGTCATTGGCCTATTGAAGGCGCCTATTCGTCTCACATCGGTGCACAAACAAGACCGGCATTCCACCCGTCGAAACGCTTATGTCACAATGGATCGCCGCGAGATTATGGCTGTTGGGAGAATTCTGATGCGCTCGTTCGTTCGCTATGCCGCTTTGTTCGTCCTTCTTGTGACTTCCGTAGCAAGAGCCGCGGAGACTGAAACGCAGTATCTGTCCGGTCTGGGCAAGGACGACCCGGTCAAGTGGGAATTCATGTGCGACAAGGGCATGAATGCCAATAAGTGGTCCACCATCGGCGTCCCGTCGAATTGGCAACTGCAAGGCTTCGGAATCTACGAATACGGACGGCCGAATCCGGTTGGGGGCTGGCCGCGCACCCACGGCGTCTACAAGCGCGTCTTTACCACGCCTGCGACCTGGCGAGACAAGACCATTTTCGTCAAGTTTGAAGGTGTCATGACCGATGCCGCAGTTACGATCAACAGGCAATCCGCCGGCCCTGTTCATCAGGGCGGCTATTACGCCTTCAAGTACGACATCACGAGCCTGCTGAAGCCCGCTGGCCAGAAGAATGAGATCCAGGTCGATGTCGATGACGACTCGATGAATAACTCTGTCAATAACGCAGAGCGTCGCGGTGATTACTGGAATTACTCCGGCATCTTTCGGCCTGTTTATCTTGAAGCTGTCCCCAAGACGTTTGTCGATCATGTGGCCATTAAGGCCACCGCGACGGGATCGCTTGACGTCGATGTCACGCTCTCCGATACGCGCACATCGGCCACAGATGGCCCCGCAGCCTCTGTGGAGGTGCGTGTACTGGATGCAAGCGGCAGACCTGTTGGCAGTCCGATCACGGCGAAGGATGTCTCCCTGAATGCAACCGCCAATCTCTCAGGGACTATCCCCAATCCGCGACTCTGGAGTGCCGAAACGCCGAACCTCTACCAGCTCGAAGTGCAGTTGAAGTTGGGCAATACCGTCATACACACAGTGCGTCAGAAGTTCGGATTCCGTACCATTGAACTCCGCCCCGGCCAGGGCCTATTCGTCAACGGCAAGCGTGTCTTCCTCAAGGGCGTCGACCGCCACTCGTTCTGGCCCGATTCCGGCCGGACCCTGTCCGAGCAGATCTCCAGAGACGACATCAACGTCATCAAGGATTTGAACGCCAACGCGGTCCGCTCCAGCCACTATCCGCCGGACCGTCACTTCCTCGATGCCTGCGACGAACTCGGCATCTATGTATTGGATGAGCTTGCCGGCTGGCACCAGCATTACGACACCGACATTGGCCAGAAGCTGGTGAAGGAGATGGTTGAGCATGATGTAAACCATCCGTCGATCCTCTTCTGGGACAACGGCAATGAAGGTGGAGGAAATCCCGCGCTGGACGGAGACTTCGCAAAGTACGACCCGCAGAACCGCGTGGTCCTGCACCCGTGGGCGGCTTTTCCACTGGGTATCGCGGATACCAAGCACTACCCGACCTATGAGCAGTTGTTGCAGAAGCTCTCCGTGGATGCCGTATATTTTCCCACAGAGATGCTGCATGGCCTCTACGACGGCGGAGCGGGAGCAGGCCTGAATGAGTATTGGGATGCCATCCTGAAGAGCAAGGCCGGCGGCGGCGGGTTCCTCTGGGCGTTTTTAGATGAAGATGTGAAGCGCGTGGATAAGGGCGGCATTCTCGACTCAGCCGACAACCAGGCCCCGGATGGCATCGTCGGCCCATATCGCGAGAGGGAAGGAAGTTTCTACACCGTCAAACAGCTTTGGTCGCCGATCATTGTGACGCCGCCTGACGGCACCTCGGGTTCCTACACCGTAACAAACCGTTATTCCTTCACCAACGCTGACCGATGCACCTTCGAATGGGAGACGATCGCCTTCCGCCAACCCAATGACACGGCGTCCGGTTCGGTGGTCCTGGGCACGCGTACCGATCACGGCCGTTCGCTGGCTCCGGGCACCTCGGCAAGCTGGGACGGGTGGGGACCGCCTGCTCCTGCTGCCGGTCGAAGCGCAAAGAGGATGCCCGATGCCACTCGGCTCCGTATTAAGGACAGCACAGGCCGCGTGATTCAGACCTATGTCTGGCCCAGCAACGATCTCGCGCATCAGTTGGAGCAGGCGCATCAGTCTGCCGGCGGCGCAAAGACTTCTGCCGCCGAATCCGGCGACACACTGACTGCGACTGCGGGTGACCTGTCGCTGCAAATAAGCAAGACCACCGGGCTGCTGGTCACTGCCACTCGGCAGGGCAAATCCTTCTCCCTGGTCAACGGCCCGCGAGTCGTGGCGATGGGAGCCAAGGTTACTCCTCCTCGCGCGCAGCAGGGACAGCCGGCTCCGCCGCCCCCGACTCTTGCCTTAGCGCCGGACTCCAGGCTCACGTCTTTAACCCACGAGACCGACGGTAATGATCTGGTGATCTCCGCCGCCTTCGCAGGCCCGATGAAATCGCTTACCTACCGTCTGAAGCCCAACGGCTGGTTGTCCATCGACTATGATTACGCGATCAGTGGCGAGCAGGAATACTTCGGCGTCGGATTCGATTACCCCGAAGCTGATGTCAAAGGCATGCGGTTCCTTGGCAAAGGGCCAGCTACCGTGTATCAGAATCGTCTCGCCGGCGGTACTCTCGACGTCTGGAACAGGCCCTATAACAACACAATCGTGGGGGACCCGGACGACCTCAAACCCGGAGAACACTTCAACTACCCGGTGTTCAAGGGGTATTACTCCGGCGTGCGCTGGCTGCAACTCAATACCTCTGAAGGCCCGATCACCGCGATGGTGGACCAGCGTTCCGACTCTCCAATCTACGTGCAGATATTGACTCCGAAGACACCGCCCGCGGACCTGCTAGGGCAAACCGGCGTGCCGTTCCCAAATGCCGGAGTTTCCTTCCTGCACGCCATCCCAGCGGTGGGCAGCAAGTTCGTGGGGCCACTGTCCAGTGGCTTCATGGGGCAGCCGGCGGTTGCCAAAGGGGATTACAAGGGCCACATTAGTCTGTACTTTGGAAATTTGCTGACACATTAAGAGTCAGTGCTTCGATATGGGTTTCCCTTTCATGGCCGCCCTGGCCGAATCGAGTTCGCGGAAGGGTCATACGGCGCAGCCTATGTTGGCGACGGCAAGGTCAATCCGAACTTAGTACTCTTGCTGCGAAGAGCGCGTGGTGGGTGAGAATGAACAGGGTACGACGGTCTGCGCCGCCAAAGAGAATATCGATGGGGCGCTCGGGCACATCGATCTGGCCAATCTGCTTGCCCTCCGGGCTGTAGACAAAAATTTGTCCGTTTGCGACAAACACATTGCCCTTGCGATCGACTGCGACGCTCTCACCGCCGCGCTCTGCAAAGGGCCGGAGATCGTTCAACGTGCCGTCAGCAGCGACCCGCGCTCCATAGGTGCGATCTTCCGATTCGTTACTCACATAGACCCGCTGACCGGGAACCGCACTTGTGAATCCGCAGGTGTCCAGATTGTCGGAGAAACGCCAGCCCGTAGAGTCCGCGGGGCCTTGCTGGAAGACGCGCCCGGCGGGAAGGAAGAGGCTGTTGTCGGGCGATACATACTGCTTCGCCTTGGGGGTCGACACATCCTCGGCGAACATCTCGGCCAGCGTCCGGTAGGTGAAGGTGTTGAAGTCAAGTTGGTTCTGGAATTCACCGTTGTTCCAGTAATTGACCGGCAGAAGCACCACCGCTCCCGGATGCGGAGCTGCCGGTTGCGGCGCGAGTACTGTGATCTGGTCCTCCGGCGATCCGGGGCGGAAGGAGTAGACGGTGCTTTCCGGGCCGTCGGAAGAGATCACCAGCAGATCGCCCGCCTTATCGAATGCCAGGTTTACCGGGTCCAGCGGATTATCGTGCTCCATGGTGAGCCCCTGGGCAGCGGACCAGCCATAGATGCGCTGTTGATGGCGATCGACAAAGTAGAGCTTGCCGGAGGCGTCCACGGCTGCGCCGGAGATGGAAAAGAAGCCATCTTCCAGTTTCTGTACCTTTGAGCCAGCCGCCAGCACCGCTGCGGCATCGCCCGGCACAGGTGTGACTGGATTCGCGGGAATGTCGAGCAGGGCGAATTCACGTTCGCGCACTTCCAGATGATGGGTCATGTCCTGGATTGCATTCTCGTAGGGAAATTTGCTGACCCGCAGGAATGTGCCGCAGCCGTTGGCATCGCAGACGGAATATCCGCTCTCGGCATTGACATGGAGGTTGCGAAAATGGATATTGCCGGAGTTGTAGAGGCGAACCGCGGCAGGGAAGGGCGCGCGGGAACGGGTGACGCGGTAGGCGTGATAGTTGGCGACGGTAATGTTCTTCGACCAGTCAAATTCCAGCGACAACGACTCGGGGCTTTCGCCGGCCTCCTCCTCGCTCTGCGGCGCGTTGATGTCCCAATTCTCCACATGGTCGAACTTGATCTCGTTGCGCACATGATGTTCGCTGGAAAGCTCATAGATATGGCCGGGCGTCTTCGTGTCCGATACATAGAATCCTGCCTGAGCAAAAGTATCCGGTGTCCAGATGTCGGCGAAGCTGCCTCCTCCGCCATGCGTCACCCAGAGGCTGGGATACTGCCCGTCCCAACGCTTGCGCTGATCGGGATCGGCGGTGGCATTGTTGTTGTAGGGATTGAAGCCGCTGCCGTGGCCGCCGAGAAAGCGCACATCGTCCACCAGCGAGCCGGCGCCCGACTGCCACAGCACACCCACGGCGCGTTGATTGATGCCTCCGGAGTAAACACCGAAGCCGCTGATGATGTTGGAGCCGCCCGCCGGCGCTAAGATTACCGGCCTGGGCGCTCCCACGCCCTGGAAGCCCGGCGTGGAATCCTCCAGGTCGAACTGGGTCAGCGTGGGATGCAGGCCGACGAGGACCGTGTCGGGCTTCAAGGTGAGCGTGTCGCTGACGCGGTAATGCCCGCTGGGAAAATACAGCACGCGGCGGCTATCGATGGCCTTCTGGATGGCGGCAGTGTCGTCGGCCGTTCCATCTCCCACGACACCGAGAGTGCGGACATTCACCCAGTCCTGTGTGGGCGGAAGCGCGGGAATCGCCGGCGGCAGCGCAGCGGGCAAAGCGCTCAACGTCGTGGCATCATAGCGCATGCCGATGGCTCCGGTGCTTCCCTCGCCGGGCAGGATGAGCCCATAGTTGAAACTCCCCACCCTGTATATCGCGCCCTTGCCGGGTACGGTCTTTCCGCTTTCGCGGAACAGGGCGAAGGTTGGCACGTCCTTGAGCACCGCGTTCTCGAAGCCAATTTCGGTAAGGGGACTCTTCTCGTTGCTTATGATGACGACTGCCTTTGCAATCTGCTCGAAGCGGCAGTCCTTGACCCACAGTTCGTCGGCGTAGTGCGGATCGATATCCATGGCGACCGGCACATTGCGGAAGGTGTCGCGGATGAGGGTAAGGCCCGCCTCATGCTCGCGCACGGCGGCTTCGCGCTGCCCCTCGAAGACCGAATCGAGAAGGGTAAACTGCCAGGCAGGCGAAGGCTTGTCGGTCAAGATGGCGTAACGACCGCCGTAGAAATGAAGGTCTTCGGCCTCGTTGCCGATCTCGGTGA
Source organism: Acidobacteriaceae bacterium (assembly GCA_035510935.1). GTDB lineage: Bacteria > Acidobacteriota > Terriglobia > Terriglobales > Acidobacteriaceae > Edaphobacter. The sequence continues at coordinate 12,685 of DATKGA010000050.1, read as the reverse complement.
GCGCGGCCAGGCCCGATCCGATATGGAAATCCATGTGGCTGAGATAGGCGTGCTGCGCGGCATGGAAGCGGATGGCGATGGCCGCCGGATTGCCCGCGCCGATCTCGAAGTCGATGTTGCTCATGGCCGAATAGAATGTGCCCGCGCCGGCGTCCACCACGTCCTTGGGCGGCACGCTGCCCGGGGGCGGAAACGGGATGCGCCTGGGGGCTCGCTGAGCGCTGGCGGGAGATCCGCCGACGAACATCACCATGTCTCCCACGCCCGTCTGAAAGCCCGGTGTGTTGTCAGCCAGCAGGACCACAGGGCGCGTGGCTCCATAACCGATGAGACGCACCCCCGGCCAAACATAGAGAGTGCGCGTCAACCGGTATCGGCCCGAAGGAACGAAGACAATTCCCTCGCCGGCGTTGCTGGCCGCTTTGTCGATGGCCGCCTGGATCGTAGAGCTGTCATCGCCGATTCCATCGCCATGCACGCCGAATTCCTGCGTTGTGAGATACACCGCTTTGGGATCGTCCAGCCGCGTGGTAAAGACGGATGCGGCTGGAGCGGAAGAAGAGACGCACAGCAACAGCACGGAGAACAGCAGACTCTTATCCATAAGTATTTTTCCTGCAAGATATCGTTGATGGCTCATTGCCAAGCGACAATCCAGGAAGCAATCCCAGGCGAGATTCAATCACCCTGCACGTATCCATGCAACGGACGATTTCAATCGAACGCGACACAACTCAAATCAGTTTTTGGCCCCCGCGATCGGATAGCCCTGCCACACGTACTCAAGTGCCTCGGGAAGAATCTGTGCCCGCACCGCCCTGTCCGTATGCCCCGCATTCCGCGCAAACACCAACTGATAGTGGTATCCCTTCGCCGTCAGCACCTTCGCCATGTTCTCGTTCGCGGTGACCCAGTCGTGCATATTGGGGCCGGTCGGCGGTGGCGGCCCATAGTTGTCCCTATCGCCCACCTCCATCCAGATTCGCAGCGGCTTCACCGCGCTCTGCGGAATCAGGTGTTCATGCAACTCCCACCCGCCATGGGGCATTGCATCGTTGTGCGGCCATTGCTGGTTCACAAACGTCCCCGACCTTGTGAGCACCCGGTGGTACCACTCCGGATGAAACCAGGCCATCGCCATGGCGGCCGCACCGCCCGAGCTTGATCCCATTGTCGCCCGCCCATCGGGATCGTCCGTCAGTTTCACATTCGCCGTCTTCTCCGCCAACGGCAGCACCTCGGTCTGCACATACTCCGCATACTTGCCCGACATCGTGTCGTATTCCAACCCCCGCTCGCTCCCCGGCCCATCACCCCCGCCGCTTCCAATCGCGATCGCCACAATCGGCGGAATCCGCTTCTGCGCGATCAGGATATCGAGGGTAGAGAAGCATTTCTCCCCGTCCGCGCTCACGAGGAACGGCGCAGCGGTTCCCGGCACATACTGCTTTGGTACATAGACCGACACATGCCGCGTATACGGAGCAGGATGGCTTGCCGACACCGGCCCATTCGCTCCCGGTGATGCTGCCGGCACTGCAGTCGTATCCCTCTCCACACCGGGATAGAACTTGCTGTCCTTCGACTCCATTGTGAATTCGTATACCGCTCCCTGAGGCACGCTCGGGTCCACCGCCATCTCCACGGCAGGCTTATGCGTCGACCCAATGATGTAGTTGCCATCCTTCGTCGGTAACGGAATCTGCCCATCCGGCAGTTCCACCGACTTCACCATCTCCGGTCCCAATGGGTCTCTCAGCGGGGCTGGCGGCCGTGCTGGACGTGCCGCCGCGGACGGTGCCGCGGCGGTCTGTGGCGGCATGGGATTTGCAGGTGGAGTCGATGGAGTCTGGGCCACTGCAGGAGCTACACCCGCCATCACGCCGACCATCAAAGTTACGCTCAGAAGACGAAGCATTGAATCCTCCTAAAGTCTGATACACGCTTTTTGGCGCCGATTCGTTTGAATTGTACTGCTCGAAGGGTTTGCTGCGCTGCATTTGAATTAAAAGACAGCTGCTCGGCGAACTCCTAATACTACCCGTTCTTGCTAATGGGGCGCCGACACACTTTTGACAAAGCGGGGATTCCTGATTCCTATGCGTTGAAGTTCCTGCATGACATACATCGCCCGGAACGGTTCCGTGCCGATGGGAGCCTGGGGGCAGGCAGCCATGTCATTGTATGTGCCGCTGTGCAAGCTGAATTTCACGCCCAGTTCGCCTTCCGGGCCGATATTTGTCATCAGTTCCCCTGCCGCGAGCGCAGACCCGCCGCCGCGAATGCCGCCTGGTCCTTCACCTGCAAGCAGCCAATGTTTATTGCCAATGTACATTTCGCCGGGTCGCCGCAAGACAAAATCGATCTTATATCCCTGTCTTAGATAAGCGAGACGGCTACCTCGCGCGCGCACAACTGTTCCACCTTCGTTGACCATGTTTCCTGACTCATCGGGCATCATGAGTCCCCCGGCTTCTTCGGTTGCACCGTACGTCTCAAGCCGCCAATTAACCGGGGCTGAGGGGCCTCGATTGCTTGTAGGGCCGATTCGCCGATTCATCTCACGAAGCTCCGCGGCAATCTCGCCAACGCTTGACGGCCGCGACAAAGATCGCCGGACAACCGGCGCGCGCAACCCAACACCAGGATTTCGAGCGTCATTGCGGAGACAACGAGCGAACGAACGTAAAGCCACGCGGAATCCGCTATTTTGGGCGATACGCACATGCAGAGGGCCATATCGGTATAGGCCGCGTGCAAGTCCGAACGATGCACGCGCCACCCCCAGGCCCGCGCGTCCTACGGTATAGGCATTCATGCAGGTGTCGCCCCAGATATAGGCGGCATCGAAGTAGCGTCCTTCGAGTTCCGCGCGGCCCATCGCTTTTGCTCTCTGCTCAATACCTTCGGCAATCCATGCCGTGCCTTTGCCTTCATGGACTGCGGAGAATCCGTCTGCCATCCAGTCCTGCGCGCCCTTCACACGCTCCCTTGCCGCATTGCTAAAGGTCTGTGCCCACCAATCGTAAAAGAACATCCGCAACCCGGATCCGACGTTAGCGCCCGCACCCGCCACCGCACCGGCGAAGTGCTCCATGTCCCTTCGTTTATCGTCGCGGGCCTCAGCACGGATCTCATCGTCTGTCAGGGTTCCGCCTGAATCGGTGCAGTTGATCGGGTCTGACTTGGCAAGCGCATAGAGATTGCTGCTGTCCGCGGGCCCCACCGAATCGGGCGTAAGGAACTGGCCAAGCGAAGGGTGATACCAGCGCGATTGCCAGTAATAAAGGCCGGCATCCGGATCGTAGTAACGCCCCTTGAAAAGAAATCGAGAGAGAGGACGCGCTTTTCCCACGGGCGAAGCTTCATCCACGATGGTTCGCTGAGGACTGACGACCGTGGCGTTCCCCCAAAGAGAGTAGAGGTAGCTCTCAAGGAGATTGTTCTGGGCACCGACAATCGAATCCACATTTCCTTCGGGCGAGTAGATAAGGTAATAGCCCGTGCTGCCAAGCGTGACAGCCAGAATGTCGTCCGCTCTATTGCTATAGATATAGCGTTCCGTAACCGTGCCACCGACCCGCACTTCAATCAGATCGTTTCCATCGTAGATATAGTCTTCGGTAAGTGTGCCGGACGTGCGCTGAATACAGCGGTCGAGTGGATCGTAGCTATAGGCGGCGATGGGGGCGCCGGCATGATTGACCTGAATGAGCCGGTTCCAGGCGTCATACACATATTGATTCGTTCCATCGTTGGCGAGATTCCCATTCGCGTCGTAAAGGATCGTGTTGTTGATGGAAGCCGTCGTGGTCCCATTAACCTGGGTTACTACCGATTGCGAGACAATGCGGCCTCGCTCGTCGCCTGTCTGACTAGTCTCGCGCTTTTCAACGTTTCCCGGTGTGAGGATACGAAGGCGGATTTCATCGCGCAGGACCCCATCCGCGTCGTATCCCCTGGTGATGGTGTCGTTGCCCCGGCCGAGTCCCGCAGGAGCCGAATAGAGTTCCGTGCGCACACGCCCGAGGGAATCGTAGGTCCAACTGTACGATTCGCTGCTGTTGCCTCCGGTGCGACTCTGAACCTTGATTCGTCCCATACGGTCGCGGCTCGTCACCGCGAAATTGATTTGACCGGTGGTGTTCGAACTGGTCGCAGTCAGGCGCGCAGTTTGACCGTCGAGGGCAGTTGTTGTCGTGACTCCCGGCAATTGACGGGTAATTTCAGAGTCCCCAAGATAGTTAAAGGAGGCGATCGTATTGGTCCCGTCGAGAACGCTGCTGAGACGCCCAGAACCGTCCGGCCGATAGGCGTAGGTGACCGAGCCGCCTCCTGTGGGATGGTTCAGTTGTTTGATACGGCCGGCGCCATCGTAGACAAAGCTTAACTGGTTGGTGCCTTGGGTTTCGCTAACCAGCCGGCCACAGGAATCGTAGGACTGGAGAACGGTGAGGCCAGTTGTGATATCGGTGTACAGACAGGACCCCTCAGGCTGGTAGTCAACTGTGTAGCCCATGGATCCCTGCAGGCCGGGCGCGGGTGTATCAACGTGTGTTCCGGTTGATCGTCCCAGCCCGTCGTAGGTGTGATGCAGCGTGGTTCCCCTCTCGTCCGTGACGTGCGCGATGCGCCCATCGGCGGGATCGTAGGACAAGGTTGTTGAAACCGCGGCGACCCCTGGAGTTGCCGACCGGTAGGTGATCTCGTTGCTTCGTCCGTAATCGTCGAAGCCGATCTCAAAGCGATTGCCGCGATCGTCCTGAAATGCCTTCAAGTTCCCGCCGGGCTCATATTCCATGGTGAGCCCGGCGACGCCACTCGCATTCCAAGTGGTGATCTCCTTTGCTGAGCCGCCAACGCCGTCCACGGTCATGAGTGTCTCAATCCGTTTCAGCTGGCCCAGGTCGTCGCGCTGACAAGTGGTTCTGTTTCCATCTCCATTTACTTTGGCGCCATTGTAGATTTCAGCGGAGTCAGGAGCGACCGCATCGAGAATATGGAACAGCTCGCCAAATTCGTCGTATTCGTAACGAACGGCATTACCGGCTCCATCGACAAAACGAGCAATCCGACCGAGCCAATCGTATTCGGTCTTCTTAAGGTAAGTCGCAGTCTGCGGATTTTTCAGATCGGTAGAGGTCACCGTTCGCCGCAGCTCGATAAGATGATTGGCCAGATCGTAGTTGTAGATTTCGATCTCGCCCCATGGCAGAGTCGTGGCTGCAATCCGTCCGTGAGAGTCGTAGCGGTGGCGAGTGACGCCCAGCTCGTCATCGACAATGCGAGATATGCGGCCGCAGGCATCGTACATGATGTCCGAAGTGATACGACCGTCGGCTTTGCCCCAGGGACCGTCGGTCAGGGACGTACCGGACACCGCCGGGGATGGAACATCGCGCATCTCGTTGGGCACAGTGGAACCGCCAGGAAGGTAGTCGACGGCGGGGTCCACTTTAATAGCGGAGGGGGGAGGCGGAGTGGACGGAATATGCAACAGCAGATGGAGGCGAGTGAGGCGCCCCAACTCGTCCTTACGGTGCTCGTGAGAGCCGCCGACATGTGAGGGATCAAAGGGCGGCAACGGTGCATTCGCGGTGTTTGCTGTTGTGCCATTTGCAACGGCCGCGCCGAGAGATGACAGACCGGTGTCGTCGGTCACGGCCCGATTGACGTTCGACAACGGGTCTATGCTGGCGTGCTGCTGGCTGAGCTCGTCATAGTAGCGGGTATGGATTTCTCCATTCGGCGCGGTGGTGCTGGAGAGCATGCCTTTGGGGTCATACGTGAGGCCAGCCTGGAGCAGAGACGATATTGTCGTCAAACCTGTAGATGCTGGAGGAACTGCAACTCCGGCGGCAAGTGACTGCGGCAATCCACGTTCCTCGCGGCTAACCACGCATCCGGAGCTGGCAAAACGTCCCGCAACAAGCGCGGGCGGGCGGTAACCCAGCAACTCGTCGTTTGCATCGCGCAGCCATTCCTCGGATAGTGCGCCGCCTTGCGAACCGGTGATGGAACGGCCAGTCGCGTTGCCGAGAGCGTCGCGTTGCCAGGATTCACTCATCGCCGGGACAGTTCCCGTAGTAGCACCGGGAGTTTCGAGGTCCATGCGGCCAAGATATCCGGATGAGGTATGGGAAAAGCGCCGGACCTCGGATCCAGCCATGCCTGTCATCGATCGTGTGATTTTGGTGACTTCGTGCAGCGGATTAGGATTCGGGTAGAGGTCGTCCTGGAAGTTCGTAATGACACCCCAGGGATCGGTGACCTGAATCAGGTGACCAAATGTGTCGTAGAGCAGGGTTGTCTTCTGCGGATCGAGCGGCACCGAAGCTGATGGGAGATAGAAATCGCGTCGCGGATTGCTCGGATTCCCATCGACATCCCCCTGCACATCCACCACGATCTGGGCCAGGAAGCCGGACTCATCCGGAGTTGGCGTGGAACCAGCGGCACCCAGGGGGTCTGATTTCGGGAAGTAACTGTATTCGCTCACTACGCCGTGGGGGTCCATCGACCGGCGAAGCAAGCCGGTGCTGTTGTATCGATAAAGAAGCACAGGAGCATCATTGGTCCACTGTTCCTTGAGACCTGCAACCGGATCCGGCACCATTACGAGTTGGTGGGTCACCGGAGGCAGTACCTCGATCAGATTGCCGTTCTGGTCATACCAGTAGGTAGTGGCATCGGTGCTTGAGTTCATACCCGGCAGATTGCCTTGTGGACCGGCCACGCGACTTACAAAATTGAAGTCGCCGGAGCCGTCATACTCGTATGACCAGATACGCTCCTGACCGGCAATGCCTCGCACGCGCAGTGCGTTAAGGTTACCCACTTGCCTGCCATCTGAAGAGGCTTGAAAGACCCGTAAGGCCTGCACTCCGGTGGGAGAATGTACCTCGACGAGTTGACCATCGAGATCGTGGACCATGGACCAGATACGATTGCCGCTCGCCGCTGTTTCTGTAACCTTGACGGGTGCGGCAGCATCCGGGTAATACGAAGACGGAAATTCGTACTCAACCACATTCCCGACCCTGTCCGTGACGGTGGTAGTGCGCGGAAATGGCTTGTAGGCGAACCCGAACGCGCGCGCTTTGCCGGTTGCCGGATCGACGCCAAATTCCTGCGAGCCGATGTGCTCTGACGCTCCGTCATAGTGATTGATCAGGACATTTTCGCCCTCGCTGTCGACAACGCGAAGAAGACGCGCTTCGAGGGGATCAGCCGAATTGATCTCGTAGATGTAGGTTTCTGTTCGCTGATAGTTGGGGTTGATGAAGCCATTGATCATGGTGGGAGCGAGGGGAAAGAGGACCTTCTTGAGCCAGCCGACCTGTCCGTCCGGATCGCCGGGTTCGTAGTACTGATAGTCGATGGATCGCCCCGCCGGGTCAGTAATCTGCTTGAGGCAGCCGATGATTTCGTTGGCCACACCGGCGCCCCTCTGCCAGTATTCGAGAGTCGTGACCCGCCCCAGAGAATCAGTGATGGAAGAGAGCTTGCCATAGGTGTCGTATCCGTACTGGCATTTATTGCCGTTGGTATCGAGCACGAAGCGGAGACTGCCGTCGGCGTTGAAATGGATCTGGTCAGCATGGGCCGACGTTATAACGAATGGACTGGTGGTATCGTCGACCGTAAAATTCCACTGCACATCGAAGAGCTGGCCATACGGGCGATACGACCCGGTCATCATGGGAAAGTCGGCGAATCTTCCGGAGGCATCGAACCAGCGGAAAAAATAACTGCTATTGATCTTCAAAAACTCTCCGTGGTCGAGGGTCCATCCCGGGCCCAGCGGACCGCCTGAGCTACGAATCTGACTGCGATAGGTCCGCCCGAAGGAGAGCGGGGAGATGGGATGCATGACCTCCAGGTCTACGGTGCGATAGATGAACTCCCCGGTCGAGAGCGAGATAGTGCCTGACGCGCCCGAAGCCGGTGTTGTGCCGGTAGGCGACTCCTGCACGAGGCCGGCGATTCCAGTACGCCGATCGATGCGGTGGCCATCGACTGGGAAAGAGATATCAATTCCACTGCCGGTGAAATGGAGCCAGCCCAAAGGACATGCACTTAACAGGTACCAGTGCGACAAGGTTGCCGAGAGGATGGCGAATGGGTCTTGCGGCGTTGCCGGCAAGGGCAGAATGACCTGCGTTTGGGCGCCATACGTCATCGGAACACCGCCGGAGCGCTGGAATACATCGATATCCTGCGTAAAAGGAGCGGGTTGAATGCCTGTGTAGGTGTAAGAGCGGGGCGCACCGCCGTCTGACACCAGCGATTCAAGGTGCATCGTTGCGGGCGTACCGTAGATATAAGGCGAGAGACCGGCGATGTTCAAGGTAAGGTTGTCGCCAAGCTTTGCGCTGGTAAGCGGATTAGCGGCTTGATCGAGTAAAGTGACGTTGGCAGGCGCCTGAATTGGGAAGGTGATTCCCGCCCAATGAGTTGATCCCCCGGTATCCAGCGTGTTGTCACGGATACACCAGCCAGGACCGGAGTACTGGTTCGGATGGGGGTCGAGCGGCTCGTCGTTCACCGTAACGTTGATCATCCACGGGCCGGGACTGGCCGGCGGTGTGAAATAGACCGGTGTTCCAACTGGAACTTGCAGGGTGCTGGGATCGAGGGCTCCGTCGGTGCGTGGCCCAACTGCTTTCCATACAGTACCGCCCGAGTATGCGGTGTAAAACACTTGAAGAGGAGCAGGCTGGGGTGGTGTGCAGATTGAGTTCGGGTTGAAGCCAAGATCGGTCTCTGTATATACGTCGGGTGTTCCACCAGTCGTCAATGCCTCTTGCAGAGACACTACGAAGGGTTGGGTAAGCTGCAGTCCTGAATATCCAACCTGCGGCGCACCCCCGAGGAGCCCTTGTGTCAGCAACATTTGTACGGTGACCCCGGTATAGTCCGTCGTTCCAGGCCCAATCCGCTTTGAGACGTTGGGCGAAGTTGAGACCGGGAATGTCTGCGTGGCGACTACTCCGGGATACGCCATGTCCTCCAGTTTGATCACCACGCTGGTAGAGAGGGTCGTCGGAGTGACCTGGATGGTGGTTGACGATGTTCCCATGCGCAGCACGGAGTGAGAGCAGATCGCATTCTGAACAGTCACCTTCAAACTTACCGGGCGAAATATATCGGCACGGTATTCGGAGGTGTTGGGATTGCCGTCGCCGTCGTAGTAGATCATGACGCCAGAAGCGTTGCCATAGGTGAATGATGGAGCAGGCGGCTCAATCAGGATCTGCGGCTGGACTACTTTCAGGGTGAAGGTCACTACCGCCGCCGGATCATCGAACCCAACGATTCCAGCGAGAACCTTAGCGGTGCCCACTGCGCCGGATACAAAGCGAATCTGCGTGCCCGCATTGCCGTTGGTGTCGGTGACAGTACTTTGGACCCAATCATCTTCGGCAGCACCCTTCACTCCGGTGACCCGGAACCAGATGCTGACGCCGGGAACACCTTGTCCGCCACTGGTTGCCTGAACGATCAGCGCCGATGCTGCCTGCTGCCCTGAGATGACGGTCTGGTTGTTTCCTGCCAGGATTACCAGCTTTGGAACAACAGGAGCGGGAGCGACGTAGGGAGGTGGTTGATGCGGATCGCTGGTATCGACGGAGAATGCGCCGGTAACGAAGGGCGTGCCGGCGACGCCGCCTGTAGAAGGCGTGAAGCGGAGCATCACTGATGAAGACGTGGTCAATCCCTGCCCGGCGGCGTCCCACACAAAGCGATAGGCTGCGCCGACCGATGGCGCGGGCATTCCCTGGGTATTGTCGCTTCCCAGGGCCGCTTGAGCCTGCACGTATGCGCCCGAGCCGTCTGTGTATTCGACAAGAACATCGCTCAAGTCGTTGTTGGGGTGCTGCAGCAGGAAGCGGACAGGGATGGATGGGCCAGCGTCGTCTGGCGGCGTCCATACTTCAATGGAAGGGGGAAGAGGGGAAGCGACAGTACCGACTGTCGACACAACGATAGAACCAGAACCGCTAGCAGGCATAGTTTTACCTTCCTAGTACGCGATTGTGATGAAGATGACCCAGAATTTCTATTTCGGCCGGACCAGAGATTCTAAAGATCTCTTCCTAGGCGCCCAGGGTAGGCAGACAAACCGGGAGATCAACAATTCTAACCATAAAAATGAATTCTTAGTGGCTACCCTCAATTAAAATTTAATCCGAATTCTGAGGGGCGATTCCCTGTATCGGGGAATCGCAATTCAGCGATTAATTCTGCGGCGCCCTACACCGGAAAATAGAGCCATGATTCGGAGCAACATGCTGCGCGTAACAATGGTCTGCCCGCTTTGGGTCAATTCAACCCGAAGACTAAGACTCACACTGGTTCAGAGATAACGGGGCCTATTCGCTATACGGATTAATTCCACGGGTCTGAGCGGATGCTGTACCAGGTGGATTTTCCGACCACCTTCCCCGCGGCAATAATAAGACTCCTGCCATCAGGTCCAAGTTGGTTGCTGATAGCTGTGCCATTTTCGACCGCCCAGTCTTTTAAATTGCCAACATTACCTTTAATACTCGTATAGATTCTTGTAAACGTGGATGGCTTTGCGGCATCAGCCGAATCGCCTATATCAATCGCGGCGTCGGCAGCTTCGGAACTCGAGGAGCCTCCACTAATACCTCCCAGTCCGCCTGTTCCACCGCCGATCGCGGCGCCCATCCATGCCGCCTGCCCCAGACCCGTACTCAGGCTCACGCCGTTTGCGGCGTTCTGAATCACCTGTCCTGTGACCCCACCGGTAACGCCGGCTGTTGCGCCCAGAACAGCCTGGATGCCTACTCTGACGATAATGTTGGGGGCTACCTCCTCCACCGTCAACTCTGCAATCGCAGCTTCTCCCGCAGAGCTTGCACCGCCACTGAGGAAGCCCATCAATCCACCAATAGCGCCTTCGATTCCCCACATCTCCCAACTAAAGTTCTGATGCTTCACCATAACGGTGATGTCGTAGGTCATTCCGCTGACACCGACGCCGATGAGGAACCCAGCTAACGGCGGACACGCTGGCATGCAGAGGGCTCCGACGACGATAACCACCGCATCCAAAATCGCCATGCCTAATGCAGCCCAACTGAAGTGGCCGCTGGGATCGATAAAGGTCATCGGCCGGTTCAGGGCAAAGGCGTAGAAGTTGTAGGCATCGCTGTCATTGAAGGCACCGCCGCAACGGTTGTCCGCCTGGATAAAGCGGCATAGCACAGGATGGTAGTAGCGCGACTTGAAGTAGTAGAGTCCTGTTTCGTCGTCGTATTCCTGTCCATTAAATAAACGGCGCAGGTTGATCCTGGAGTCGCCATGCTGTTGATCGATCTCTCCATACGGCGAGATCGCGCACTGGTCGTTGCCAAATCCGAGAGTACTGCCAAGATGATCTTTACTGAAATAGAAGACCCCCCCATGCAGCATGGAGCGTACGTTGACGTTCGTCGGTTGTGTACTGTCGACGATCATGGCGCTATAGCCGTTCACTCCAGCCAGGTAGTTGGTCACCTGCTTTACCGTAGTCCCGGTGTAGCTGCCCTGCGCGTTTGGAAATTCCATCACTTCATAGTTGGGAGTGATGGTGCGCAGGATGTAATTACGCGTGTTGTCCGCCGCGGCAATCTGCTTGCGAACGCGGCGGCCCGTGTAGTCGTACGCTGCGGTCATTGTGAGAGTGACCGTGTCGCGCTGTCCCGCTGGAAATGGCGTGGCCGGCGCCGCGGCGCAACTGATCATGCGGTCCAGCGAGTCGTAGGTGAACGTCTGGCTCCAGTTCGCCCCGCTGCCCGGGCTCCATTGCGCCGAGTTCATGTTCCCGTTGTTGTCGTACCCGAAGTTGCCGGTGAGCGGCGAGGCCCCAGTAGCTGTGTATTCGGTGACCCGATGCGCCTTACAGGTATAGGTCGCGGTAAGGCTGGGCGCTGCTCCGGGGGAGTTATAGCAACTCTTACTCACCAGGTCGCCTGCGTTGTAGCTGTAGTAGTACGTGTTGAACATCGGCGAATTGAGGCCGATCAGACGCTGGTTGTTGTCGTATTGCAGGCTGTTGGGACCGATATAGGTGGGGTCGCCAAGCGGACCGTAGGCGATACCCGGCTCAGTGGGAGACTGCACAATCTGGTCCAGCGCATTGTAGACATAGGTATCCCATTGGCCGTTGCCGAAGGTCTCCTTCACTGCCTTGTCGCACTGCGTGAACTGCATGGTGTAGCTGACACTGGCTGTTTGCGCGTTCATCCCAGGCAAACCAGGTTGCGTCAGGCTGGACTGCTGCAGCGCGCCCTTGAGGTACTGGTTCGTCTGGACAGCTTTGTTTGGGAAGGTTTCCGTCGCAATCTGGCCGGTGGGCATAAAGGTGCGGGCGAAGCTGTAATTCTGGCCGTCAAGAGTGACGGTGAGCCCAGTTTCGTTGCCGTAGATGTCATGAGTAAAGACATGCTTGGTCCCATCGCTGGCAGTGACCGAGCCAAGCCTGCCGAGGTCTCCCGGGGAGTCCCAGGCAAACGAGTAATGCAGCATGTCTGGGGTCGCGACGGTTCCGTTCGGGTTCACAGCGGTGCCGTTCTGCTGCAGGATGGTGCGCCCGAGCGCATCGCGCGTAGTGGTGTGGCTGAAGCCGGCACCGTCCTTCCTTGTCTCGGTGCGGTGTACATCTCCCTCTCCC
>DATKGA010000049.1:0-2131 GCA_035510935.1 Acidobacteriaceae bacterium | reverse complement strand
GGGGGAGGCGGCTCACGCAACCGGCCTGCGCCGCAAACTTGGCCTGTTCACGGAGCGCGATGGGGATGCGGTACTGGTTGAAGATCTTCTTGACCGCATGGCCGCCAACCGGGCCGACTTCACGCTGACCTTCCGCCGGCTGTGCGACGCCGCCACCGGATTGGAAGGCGACGAAGGAGTGCGCGCATTGTTCGCCGACCCCGGCACTTATGACTCGTGGGCTTCTGCATGGCGCCTGCGCCTGGATGAAGAGCACGTCTCGGGGCAGGAACGCGCCACTGAGATGCGGAGGGCAAATCCGGCGTTCATCCCCCGCAACCATTTGGTTGAAGCCGCGCTCGACGCCGCAGTGTGGAGACAGGATTTCCAGCCATTCGAGGAATTGCTGGACGTCGTATCACGCCCATACGAGGACAGGCCGAACCTGGAGCGGTACACCACGCCAGCCCGGCCCGAGGAATACGTCAGCCGGACTTTCTGCGGAACGTAAACTTCTGAACAGAGCCGATCGGGCCAGCCTAATCCTGTGCCCCGCCGTCTGAGACCGGCTCACTGGCCTTCCCTGCCTGCGGCTTCGCCTGTTCCTCGAACGCCGCGATCGCGTCGTGCAGCCGGTTGAAAATTTGCGCCGGCCCTATCGCCTCCGTTAAATGATGCCGATCGAATTCGGACCGCAGATCCCACGGCAGCCGCGCAAACGCCAGCTCGATTCCAGCCTTGGTGAGGTTTTTCTTCAGTGCTATTACTGCTTTCGCAGCTGAGTAGTCCACGTGCGTCATCGCCTCCGCGTCCACCACCACCCAGCGCACAGCAGACGGCATCGGCTGCACAACCAGGGATACCTCTTCAACAAACCGTCCTGCATTTGCATAGAAAAGGGCCGCGCCAAACCGGTACAGCACCAGTCCCGGCTCTGTCACCACATTCGGCGCCACCGGCGCCAGCTTCCAGGCACCGCTGCCATCCGCGATCAGCACGCCGCTATGCGGGTGATAACTGTGTTGCACCACGCGCAGCAACGACACCACCATCGCCAACACTATCCCTTGCTCCACTCCCACCAGCAGCACCACTGCCGCTGTCATCACTGCCAGTGCATACTCCTGCGGGCTCTCCGCCCGGATGTCCCGCAATGCCCTCAAATCGATCAGCCGAAGCGCAACCAGAAACACCAGCACACCCAGCACGCAAGTGGGAAGATACTTGAGCGGCCCAGTCAGAAACAGCAGCACCAGCCCCACTACCGCCGCCGTAGTAACCTGGGCCATCTGGCTCTGGCCACCGGCATCCTCCATCATGGCCGTCTGCGTAGGGCTTCCATTCACCACAAACGCTCCGGTCAGCGCCGCCGCGGCATTCGCGGCAGATAGCCCAAACAAATCTAAATTCTCGTTGACCTCCTGGTAATGCTTTGCCGCATAGATGCGCGAAGTCGCCGCACTCTGCGTGAGGATCATCACGGCGCATGAGGCCGATACCGTTACCAGCGTCTCGACCTCTTTCCCGCTCATCCCGCGGAGGCTGAGCAGGCCCATCAATCCCAGGTGCGGCAGGCCGCCGACCACGGGACCAATCGTTGCAATTCCATGTCCCGCAAAATCTAACACCGCGCTTGCCGAAATCGCCGCAACAACTGCGAACAGCGCAGCCGGCAGTTTCGGAACGGAGCGACGCAATACCAGCACAAACCCCAACACCGAAACCGCCAACGCCACTGTTGGCAGATGGGCTCGCGGCAGCCCGCGAAGCACCTCCCAAAGCTGCACCACCGGTCGGCGCGAATCCACCGGCACGCCCAGCATCTCGCCCAGCACCGAGATACCCACCTGAAGACCCACCCCGGTTAGAAAGCCCACCAGCACTGTCCGCGAGAGAAAATCCGCGATGAAACCCAGCCGGAGCAGCCTCGCCAGCAGCAGGATCAGGGCAGTCATCAGCGCCACGATACCCGCCAGGGCCACGTAGCGTGCAGTAGCCGGCGTCGCCATGCCCGAGACTCCGCCCGCAAAGATCGCAGCCGTCGCCGAGTCCGCAGCCACCACCAAATATCGCGAAGAGCCAAAAGCCGCAAACGCGATAAGTGGCAGCAGCAGAGAGTAAAGTCCCGTGATCACCGGCATGCCGGCAATCT
>DATKGA010000048.1:0-14433 GCA_035510935.1 Acidobacteriaceae bacterium | reverse complement strand
GCGGTCTCCTTCTCCGTCAACTTGTTTGCTGCCTCTTTTTGTTGATTTGTAAGCTCAGTCTTTGCCATATCCGTGAGCCGTCGGCTGTTTGCATCCAGAGCGCTCGCCGCCAGGGCAGCGAACGAATCCTTGAGTGTCTGTTCATCTTCTTTGCGTTGTCTCAACGATTCCTCGGCGGCGGACACCAGGGCCTGCAACTCTCGCTCACGCGCGGCTATCCGTTCTTGTGCTATGCCGCGCTCGCTTGCTAATCGGGCGTTGCCGATCAGCCACGCCACCACCGCACCTGCCAAAAGTCCAACCGCGAACCACCCCACCAACATAATTTGCATTCCACCAATCTACGCCAGTTGTTCGCTAAATCCCAAGTCAATGTCGTATCCTCCTCAAAGGCGGCGGTTCCGGCAGCCGCCTGAGGGACTTCTCGTGCAGCCAAGTTCGTCCACTTTGCTTTACACTCGGCTAGGCGCTCGGTATCCTTGAGACTTGCGCAACCATTCTGGCGCATCCCAGTAACACACAGACCGGCCTGGTCCGGATTGGTACCGTCCGCAATGGAATTTGCAACGCCACACAGGTTTTTGAAACGAAAGACACACAGGAGAACGAAATGGCAGCAGTAGAAGAAAAGGTAAAACAGATAATCGTCGAGCAGCTTCAAGTGGATGAGGCAGAAGTGACCCCCGGCGCCAGCTTCCAGGAGGACCTCGGCGCCGACTCGCTCGACGTCGTCGAACTGGTCATGCAGTTTGAAGAGGCCTTCGACATTCAGATCCCCGACGAGGACGCCGAGAAGATCAAGACTGTCAAGGACGCCATCGACTACATCGAGAAGAACCAGAAGGGCGCCAAGTAAGAATGGAAGCCACGCTCCCGTTACAGCAGTATCCCTGGCGGCGCAGAGTCGTCGTCACCGGAATCGGCCTTGTATGCGGGGTCGGGAAGACTGTGCCCGAGGTCTGGGAGGGCCTGCTTGCAGGCCGCAGCGGAATTGGCGAGATCACGGCATTCGACCTCACTGGTCATCCCGTGCGCATCGCAGCCGAGGTCAAGGACTTCGATCCGCTTCGTTTTATTGAGAAGAAAGAGGCGCGCAAGATGGGTCGCTTCATCCATTTTGCGATTGCCGCCGCGCAGGAGGCCATGGACCAGTCCGGCCTCAAGATCGACGAGTCGAACCGTGACCGCACTGGCGTGCATATCGGCTCTGGAATAGGCGGTTTCGACGTTATCGAGCGCGAACACATCGCCATGCTGGCCGGAGGTCCGCGCAAGATCTCGCCCTTCTTCATCCCCGGATCCATCATCAACCTTGCCGCCGGACAGGTCTCCATTCGCTTTGGCGCGCGTGGTCCCAACGAGGCCACTGCAACAGCATGCACCTCTTCGGCCCACTCCATTGGCGATGCCTTCCGCATCATCGAGCGCGGCGATGCCGACGCCATGATCGCCGGTGGCGCCGAGGCCGCCATCTCCCCCTTGAGCGTTGGAGGCTTTGCGGCCATGAAGGCCCTCTCCACCCGCAACGACGATCCCACCCACGCCTGTCGCCCCTGGGACAAGGACCGCGACGGCTTCGTATGCGGCGAGGGAGCGGGAATCCTTATCCTGGAAGAGCTGGAACTCGCCCGTGCGCGCGGAGCCAACATCCTGGCCGAGATTGTCGGCTACGGCATGTCCTCCGACGCTTATCACATGACCAGCATGGCGCCGGAGGGCGAAGGCTGCCGCCGCGCCATGAATGCCGCGCTGAATGCGGCGGGCATCTCGCCGGACAAGATCGACTATGTCAACGCCCACGCCACCTCCACCCCCATCGGAGACGCGCTGGAGTCCAAGGCCATCGAGAACGTCTTCGGCGAGCGCGCGCTCAACCACACGCTGCTGGTCAGCTCCACCAAGTCCATGACCGGCCACCTGCTGGGCGGCGCCGGAGGCCTGGAGGCCGGCATCACCATCATGGCCATCCTTAACCAGATCGCTCCACCCACCATGAACCTCGACGAGGTCGATCCCGTCTGCCGGCTTAACTACGTGCCCAACAAGCCGCAGCCGGCGAAGATCGACTACGCGCTCTCCAACTCATTCGGCTTTGGCGGCACCAACGGTTCGCTGGTCTTCCGCCGCTGGACGGAGTAGCCCGAGACCCCAGTCAAGGCTCGGAGATGGATCGGTCTCATCGGTGTTAGGCAGTTTCTGTTGGCTTCCCTAGCTGAACGCAGCCGTCGCCGACACGCTCACCAGCACGATCAGCAGCCACCAGCCCACCACCACAGCCGCTGCCTGACCCCACCTCACCTTCGCCACAATCGCTCCGCCGATCACCAGTAGCACCAGCGCCCAGATTGCCGCCACGTCGAACGAGCTTAATAGCATTCGCAGCCAGGGTGACACATCGGGAAAGTAATAGCCCACGCTGGTGCCTGCCGGCATCTTCAGGTCGAAGCTCTCCGCGCTCCCGCCGAAGCACAGCCTCACCACCGTCACCAGGTCCACCAGCAGATGGGGCAGGGAACAGTACATCCACAGGCAGAATATCTGCCCATAGCTTGTCCTTGCGCCCAGTCCGAAGTTGAACGTCGCCCAAAACAGAAGCGCCGCCAGCGCCGACATCGCCAACACCAGCAGCGGAGACGCGTACGCCGAATACTGATAGCTAAGCGCCATCACGCGAATCTGCTTCGCCTGCTGCGCGGGCGTCAGGCTGACCATCTGGCTCTGCTGGCTTGGGTTTATCTGAATCTGCGTCTCCACCACCTGTTGCCAGCCCACCTGGTGTTGCACTGTAAATGCAACGCCCAGTCCCGACAGAGCTAATAAGACAAACGGAAGCCACCACGATGTGCTGCGCAGAATGTCATGGAACGTCGCCGATGGCGCGACAAAGGTATTCACCACGCGCTCCACCTGGCTCAGGCCGCGCTGCTCATTGCCTACAACCTCAACCTCTTCCATTGCTATCCTCCGGCTTGCAATTGCCGCAGTCGGATTGTATTCCCCAACCAGGCCACAAGCGAGAGGGAAGTATGCTCCGCCTGCGGCACAAACAGAAAAGCCTCCCGCGTTTCTTCAGGAGGCCTTCCCACCAGCTTGATAGAAACCGGCACTACATTGTGACGCCGCCGCGATCCAACTTCTTTTCCTTGTTCAGCTCGTTTGTCTTGCGCGCGCCCATGGCCTTCTGCACCCACTGGTCAGCCAGCGCCAGGTCCGCCTTGCGGGCCTCATCATTGGGGCAATCCACATTGGCTTTGCTGCGATAAGTCAACTGAAGGTACGTCATCGCGTCGTCGTAGTTGGGGTTTAGGTCGATGGCCTTAGAAAGGTACTTCAGGGCCTCGTTCACCAGGTCCGTATTGGCCGCCTTTATCTTTGCGCAGGCGCCCTTGGTCATCTTCTTATTGCCTGCGCCGTCGTCCTCTAGCCCATCCGCGTGCAGGATTGGAACGGTATTCTTGTAATGCTCCAGGTTCCAGTCGATGCTGCCAACGATGTAGTAGGCTTCGGGATCGTTCGGCGTGGCCGCGATCACCTTCAACTCATACTCCTTGGCCTCATCGAATTTCTCAATGTTGCGGTCGATCGACGCGACTTCCTTCAGCGAAGTCAGGTCGTTCGGGTCCTTCGCCAGCACTTCATTGAACCCGTCCAGCGCCTTCTGTGCAAGCGCCAGGTTCTCGGGCGATGTCAGGTTCGGTACCACCTGGTAGGCATACGACGTGGCAAGGTACAACTTGGCGCTGTCCGACGTCGGATCCAGCTGCACCGCATTCTGGAAGTTGTTCACCGCCGCCTCATACTGCGCGTTCTTGAATGCCGCAACTCCCTTGTTAATCTGGTCTCGCGACTTCAACTTGTCGCAGCCAGTTGATGTTCCAAGCAACACAAGCAGTGCTACTGAGACCGGAATTCGTGCTGTCAATTTCATGGCGCGGTGACTCTCCTTCAAAGAAGCGCGTAGTTCAGATAAAACAACGCGGATTGGGAATTCCCTTGTCCCCTCGATTGTAATGGCTGCGTGCCTGCCCTGACCAGTGATACGGGTCACGCCCTGCTTGGATCCTTGCGGTTGCACTGTATTTGAGGCAATTAAAACCGCCTCCAACGCTGTGTGTTCCAGGCCCTGTCTCGATCGCAACGGAGGCTTCGGCAATAGGAATGCGTTGTGGCAATCTATACCTAGACGAAGCCTGTGCCCAATAGGACTCGCCCAAAAGTAAAAAATGGACGATTTGATTGCTGGTTTTTTGCATGGGCTGGAAGGTTGGTACGTTTCCTCTCCTCATGCCTGCGAGACGCCTCTCCACCAGGCCGGACAGAGAGGGGGTCGTTTCGACGGCTACACCTAGCGCTTATACTCTGGCAGCACCTGGTAGCCGGTATGCAGGAGCTGTTCGGCCTTGTGGCTTGCCGGCGCACCCAGAAACTCGTCGTAGAGCTGCTTGATGTAGGGGTTGTGGTGGGAGCAGCGCAACTGGTCGCCTTGGTCCTCGCTGTACAGTCCCGTGGCACGCTTGACGCGCAGTTCATTGGTGGCTCCGTAGGGCTGACCGCCTCCGCCGACGCATCCGCCGGGGCAGGCCATCACTTCCACGAAGTGATACGGAGGCTCCTCGCCTGCCGCCTTGGCCTCCCGAATCTTGTCAATTACCTGCTCGACGTTGGCAAGGCCATGCGCCACGGCGATACGGATCGTCGTTCCAGCCACGTCGATGGAGGCTTCCTTGACCCCCTTCAATCCTCGCGTTGCCTGGAACTCAACCCGCGGAGCGTCTCCGCCGGTGACATAGAAGTACGCGGTGCGAAGAGCTGCTTCCATCACGCCGCCGGTCGCTCCGAAGATGGTTGCCGCGCCCGTATACATGCCCAGCATGTGGTCGCATGGCTCGTCCGGAATGGTCACAAAGTCGATGCCAGACTGCTTGATCATGCGCGCAAACTCGCGTGTCGTGATCGAGACATCCACATCCTGATAGCCCGAGGAGTACATCTCCCTGCTGCGGATGATCTCCGACTTCTTTGCCGTGCATGGCATGATCGAGACCATATAGATTTTGGCCGGATCGACCCCCTGCTTCTGCGCGTAAAAGGTCTTGGAGAGCGCGCCAACCATGGCATGCGGTGACTTACAACTGGAGAAGTGCTGGATCATGTCGCCGTGGAACTTCTCCATGAAGTTGACCCAGCCGGGGCAGCAGCTGGTGATCAGCGGCAGCACGCCTTTGCCCTCCAGCAGGCGCGATTTGAACTCGGTTGCCTCTTCAATGATGGTCAGATCGGCGCCAAAATTGGTGTCGAATACAGCCTTGAAGCCCATGCGGCGAAGCGCGGCATAGATCTTGCCCGTCAGGTTCGCGCCCACCGGGAAACCAAAAGCCTCGCCGATAGCAACGCGAACCGCGGGCGCGATCTGCACCACGCAGTAAGCCTCCGGGTCGGCCAGTTTGTCCCACACCTTCGTTGTTTCGTCGTACTCGGTGATCGCACCTGTGGGGCAGTGTGCAGAGCACTGGCCGCAGCGTACGCAGGGCGAGTCCCACAGTGGAATGTCTCCTGCGGCGGCAATGCGCGTCTCGAATCCGCGATTCAGGAAGCTCAGAGCCCACACGTTCTGGTCCTGCTGGCACACCTGAATGCAGCGACCACAGGTGATGCACTTGCGTGGGTCCAGAACGATGCTGTGCGTCGAATCGTCGATAGGGTGATCGGGAACGATGCTGTCCAACCCCGTCCACGTCAGCCCGAAGTCTGCGGCCAGGGTCTGCAACTCGCAATTCTGATTGCGCAGGCAGGTCAGGCACTCGTTGGGGTGGCGCGAGAGGATCAGCTCCAGCACCGAACGCCGCACTTCGACAATCTCCGGAGTTGCGGTCAGCACGTCCATCTTGTCTTCAATGGCCGTGCAACAGGCGCGCAGCATTTTGCCGCTGTTTTTTATATGAACGATGCAGATTCCGCAGGCCGCCGTGGCATCCAGGTCGGGATGCTTGCACAATGTGGGAATGCGCACGTGGACCTGACGCGCGGCGTCCAGGATGCTGGTGCCTGTGGCTACTTCGACCGGCAACCCATTGATCGTGGCGTGAATTGAATTGCTCATAGCGGCTTTTTCTCGATCCATAATAGTTAGACCTGGGGTGTGGCGGCGGGCAGCAGCCGCTCGGTGAACTCGAGTTCAAAATGATGAAGTGCGGAGAGCGTCGGGTTGGGTGCGGTTTGGCCCAGCGCGCAGAGCGATGCTTTCTGCATCGCCTTGGCAACCTTGCGGATGGTACGGATGTCCTCCGCCGTTCCCTTGCCATCGACAATCTTGATCAACAGATGCAGCATCTGGGGCCCGCCAATCCGGCAGGGAGCGCACTTGCCGCACGACTCATCGACACAGAAGTCCAGATAGAACCGGGCCAGCTCCACCACGCTGTCGCGATCGTCAATCACAATCAGTCCGCCCGAGCCCATCATCGACCCAAGCTGCTGCAGATGTTCATAGCACATTGGCGTGTCGAACTGGTGTTCGGGAATCATTCCGCCCGAGGGTCCGCCCGTCTGAATCGCCTTGATCGTGCGGTCCGTGCCCGTTCCGCCGCCAATTACCTCGACAATCTCACGCAGCGTAATGCCCATGGGCACTTCCACCAGACCGTTGTTCTTGATCTTTCCGGTCAGCGCAAATACCTTGGTTCCCTTCGATTTCTCCGTCCCGCGCGACGCAAACCACTTGGCTCCACGCCGCAGAATGCGTGGTACATTGGCCAGTGTCTCCACGTTGTTCACGCAGCTCGGCTGGTTCCACAGTCCCTTTACCGCCGGGAACGGAGGACGTGGGCGCGGAGTACCGCGCTTGCCCTCGATCGATGCGATCAGGGCGGTCTCTTCGCCGCAAACAAACGCTCCGGCGCCAAGGCGGATCTCAAAGTCGAAGCTCCATCCGCTATCCAGCACGTTCCTGCCCACCAGGCCAGCGACTCGCGCCTGGCGCAGGGCCTTCTCCACGCGCTCGACGGCCAGCGGATACTCGGCGCGTATGTAGAATATGCCGTGGGTGGCGTTCATCGCGCGCGCCGCGATCAGCATTCCCTCGATCACCGCGTGCGGATCGCCTTCCAGTACCGAGCGATCCATGAACGCGCCCGGGTCGCCCTCGTCGCCGTTGCAGATGACGTATTTCACATCCGACTGTACCTTGCGTGTCAGGTCCCACTTCATCCCGGTCGGAAAGCCTGCTCCGCCGCGTCCGCGCAGGCCGCTGACCTGCAGCTCCTTGCAGATCTCTTCCGCACTCATTGTGAGTGACCTCTTGAGCCCCTGATAGCCGCCGTGCGCGAAGTAGTCTTCGATCTTCTCCGGATCGGTGCGCCCGTTGTTTTCCAGGACCACGCGGTACTGCATGGTGAAGAACGGATCGTCAAGGTCAAGGCTGTGATGTTCCAGATCGCCGCGAGGGCGCTCAATCTTCGTCCCGGTCAGAACAGGAACCACAACCTGATCCACCACTGCAGCCACCATCTCCGGTTTCATGTCGGAGAAGAGAACTTCCTTCTGCGTTTTCGAGATCATGCGCACCAGCGGCCCCTTGCTGCACAGTCCCATGCATCCGGTGCCGCACACCTGCACCTTGTCTTCGAGTTGCTTGGTCTTGATCTCTGCTTTCAACCCCGCAAGAATGGCCGACGCGCCGGAGGACTGGCACCCTGTACTCGAGCAACAGACCAGACGCACATCGAATGCCTGTTGTTTTGCAATCTCCGCCGCGGCTTTGACTTCCAGTTCTTCAGATTTCATAACAATCCTGTAGTCCACTTGATAACAATCCCGCGTGCGGGAGTTTATTCGGCGACGGCTTCCTCCTGGGCAAGAGCCATCGGTTTGTCTTCCTGAATCCGCTCGATGACATAGCAACTATCCATCGTGTTGAGCTTCCCGTAGACCTTGCCGTTGACCGAAACCAGTGGGGCCAATCCACAGCATCCCAGGCAGCGAACGGCTTGCAGGTGATACTCCTTGTCCGGAGTGCTCTGGCCTACCCGTACCTTCAGTTCCTTTTCCATTCCCGCAAGCAGTCCGGCCGATCCCTTGATGTGGCACGCTGTACCCAGACACACCGAAATGACGTATTTGCCTGGCGCCTCCAGCTTGAAATAGTTGTAGAAGGTGACCACCTCATAGATGCGGGCCAGCGGCACACCCATCTGGTGTCCCAGCCGCATCGCAGACTCGCGCGGCACATAGCCAACCCGGCTTTGCAGGTCGTGCAGCGCCATAATCAGGCTGCCACGTTTCATCTTCCATTTATTTGCGATGAGGGTGACTTCGTCTTTGGCGTCTGCCGTGGCCTTGGCTGCCACTACCTTCACGGTTGTTGCAACATCGATAGGTGTGCTCATCGTTCCTCGTTCGCCGCTCGTTCCAGGCTTCGCGCCCGAGGGGAGAACTCACCGGCGCTGTGTACCGGTCGTGCAGCGTGACCAATCGAGGTACAGAGCGCCGTCAAACATCTCATCCCTGCGATGGTTCTCCCGCAACTCATGGCGCCACTTCTGTTTGGTAACAGCAAGCGACTGTGGGAACCATAGCAGCGGGAAACAGGCGCTGTATGTGATGGCCGTCATACTCGCTATTTAAAGTTGTGGGTTGCGAATATCGCACAAACCAGCAAATTGCTGCGTATTTCTCTCGATTCACCGAGTTGTTCCCCTCGCAGCAGTCTGATGACGTCCCTCGTTCACACCCGCGCATCGATGCAGTTAATGCATCGCGGTTCCAGCCATCGTTCGATAGCCGGCCAGCGCCATGGGAAACGGCTCCAGCGCGCGCGCAAAGATGCCCAGACTGTATGCAATCGTCAACCCATAGTTCGTTATGGCCACGCCCGCATGCTGGCATTGCAGGATGCGGCTCAGCATCTGCCGCCGGTTCCACATGCAGGCCCCGCAATGCACCACCAGCTTGTATGCGCCCAGGTCCTGCGGAAAGTCGCGGCCTTGCATCGTCTCAAACTCCAGCTTGACGCCGGTATACTGCGTCAGCCAGCGCGGAATCTTTACCCGCCCAATGTCTTCCCCGATGGGATGATGGCTGCATGCTTCGGCAATCAGCACCTGGTCTCCGCTGCGCAGCCGCTCGATGGCCAGCGTCCCTTCCACCTGTGCCGTCAGATCTCCCTTGAAGCGCGCCATCAGGATCGAAAAACTCGTCAGCGGAATGCCGGGTGGAGTGTCCGCCGCAACTTTGAGGAACGCCTGCGAATCCGTCACCACCAGCCTGGGCGGAGACTTCAGCCGGTCGAGCGCACTCCTCAGCTCGCGCTCCTTCACCACCATGCATAGCGCATCGCTGTCCAGCAGGTCGCGGATGGCCTGCACCTGGGGCAGGATCAGCCGTCCCTTAGGGGCCTCCTTGTCGATCGGCACCACCAGCACAGCCAACTCGCCCGGTCCCACCAGATCGCCGACAATCGCCGGCGAATCGATAAAGTCTGCCGGAGCCAGTTCCAGCAAAGCCTTGCGCAACTCCTGCAGCCCGAGTCCTTTCAGCGCCGAAGCCAGCACCACACGCAACTTGGCCGAGCGCAGCCGCTCCACCAATTCCGCATCCGGAGCAAACTCGTCCGTCTTATTAATCACCACAACCGTGGGAGTCTGACGCTCCGCAAGATCAGCCAGCAGCCCCTCTTCGAACTCTCCCCACACTCCCGGCTCAGCCACCAGCACGGCGATCTCGGTCCGCTCCAGCGCCTGCCGTGTCTTCTCAACGCGTAGCGCCCCCAACTTTTCAGACGCGCCCACTCCGCCTGCCTCGTCAATCCCCGCCGTATCGATAAACAGCACGGGCCCCAGCGGCAGCAGCTCCATCGGCTTCTCCACCGGATCGGTCGTCGTTCCCGCCACGTCCGACACAATCGACACCTGCTGCCGCGTAATCGCATTCAACAAACTCGATTTGCCCACATTGCGCCGTCCGAAAAACCCGATGTGCAATCGCAATCCATTGGGTGTAGAGCTCATGGCAACTTCTCCTTTGCCGCACTGCGATGCGCTGCGTGCTTGTGCACTGGCGAACCCATCTGGCATATGGCCTCCGGGCTAGTCGCTTCGTCGAACTCCTCGCCGCTCATCCAACCCAGCTCTGTAACCACCACGCGCAGCGACTTCCCCTGCTCCTTTGCCATCCGCGCCGCCTCTTCCGCGCGCTCATAGCCCAGCCTGGGGACCAGCTCCGTGGCCTCGGAGGTGGAGTTCATCACATGTGCCCGGCAACGCGCCTCGTCGGCCTCGATCCCATCCACGCAGAGACGCGCCAGCACGTCGTCGGCCCGCGTCAGCACATCCAGGTTCTCCAGCAGACAATGTGCTATCAGCGGCAGGAACGCATTCAGCTCCAGACTGCCCGCCGCGCACGCCGCCGCAATCACGCTGTCGTTACCCATCGCCAGCATCGCCGCCTGCGTCGCGGCCTCCGGCATCACAGGGTTCACCTTCCCCGGCATAATCGACGAGCCAGCCTGGCGCGCGGGCAGCCGAATCTCTCCCAACCCAGCGTCCGGCCCCGACGACAACAGCCGCAGATCGGTCGAAATCTTGATCAACGACACCGCGTGCGCCTTCAGAATTCCCGAAACCTCAACCAGGACATCCGTGTTCTGCGTCGCGTCCACCAGGTTCTCCGCGCGCGCAAATCCAATCCCGGTCAGCGCGCGCAGTTGCTCCACAGCGTGGAAGATAAACTCGCGCGGAGCGGCCAGCCCGGTACCGATCGCCGTCCCCCCCAGGTTCACCACCCGCAGCCGCTCTTCGCATTTATAGATACGCCAGCGGTCGCGGTTGATGGCCTCCGCATAGGCGCTCATCTCGCGCCCCAGCGTGGTCAGCACCGCATCCTGATACTCCGTCCGCCCCACCTTCACCACATGCGCAAACCGTTTCTCCGCCCGCTGAAACGACTCCTGCAGCGCCACAACCTTCTTCTCCAACTCATGCAGCAGCCGGATCGCGGCCAGCCGCAGCGCGGTTGGGTAAGTGTCGTTCGTCGACTGATGCAGATTGATGTCATCCAGCGGAGAGATGCGCGCGTAATCCCCATGCGGCAGCCCCAAAATCTCCAACGCTCGGTTGGCCAGCACCTCGTTGACATTCATGTTGGTGCTTGTGCCCGCGCCCCCTTGCAGCGCGTCCACCACAATCTCGCTCGCAAGCTCTCCCTCGCTCAGCTCGCGGCAGGCCTGCTCGATCGCATCTGCCTTGGCCTCGTCCTCTGCCCACGCGCCCAGTGAGCGATTGGTCAACGCACAGGCCAGCTTCACCTCGCCGTAGGCCAACGCCAGCGCCGGATGCACCGCCCGTCCAGCCAGGGGAAAGTTCTCCAGCGCCCGCGCCGTGTGGATTCCGTACCGCGCCTCCACTGGCAGTGCGCGTGTTCCGAGGGAATCTTCTTCGATGCGTTCGCGCTGGCTCATTTTTCTCTCCTGCCCAATGCCGCACTCACTATTCTGCGCCATCCTGCAATCTTCCGCTGTGACCGCCGTCTCAGCAAACGCCCTTTCAGAGCCATAACATAGCAGGCGACCCCACAATCCTGCGAGGGCTGAAAGCTCGATCTATTCTCCGCCGTAGCCCTCGCTTCCTCGCTCTGTGACCAGTGTCACTGCTGGCCGATATCGCTGCATGTTACTCCTCAATACAGCGTTGCTTGGGGCCACAGAAGCGCGCTCGCAGCCGCGAGGCAATCCCGTGACTGGCCTGTCGCCATGGCAGGCGGCGCAGCACCGTCCAACTGTGCTGAGGAGCTTCGATGACAGCAATCGCCGAACGGGCCACCTACATCAATGAGCAGGCAATCTTCGATTGCCTCAGCCGCACCGTCCAGCCCGAATCTGCGCGCGCCCGCGACCTCTTCGCCAAGGCGAAAGAGATGCAGGGCCTCACCTTCGACGAGGTCGCGACCCTCATTGCATTGCAGGACCCCGAGCTGACCGCCGAACTCTTTGCCGCCGCGCGCGCCGTCAAGGAGGAGATCTACGGCTCTCGCCTGGTCATGTTCGCGCCCCTCTACATCAGCAACCGCTGCACCAACGAGTGCGAATACTGCGCCTATCGTGCCAGCAACCGCGAGCTGCACCGCATCACCCTCACTCAGCAGCAGATCGCCGCCGAGATCAAGGTCATCGTCGAGCAGGGTCACAAGCGCATCCTCATGGTGGCCGGCGAGGCCTATCCCAACTCCAACAGCCTTGACTACGTCTTTGAGGCCATCAAAACCATCTATGCCACGCGTAGCGGCAACGGCGAGATTCGCCGCGTCAACGTCAACATCGCACCGCTTCATGTGGATGACTTCCGCAAGCTGAAGGCCTGCGGCATCGGCACCTACCAGTGCTTCCAGGAGACCTATCACCGCGACACCTACGCCAAGGTCCATCCCCGCGGTCGCAAGTCCGACTACGACTGGCGCGCCACCGTGATGGATCGCGCCATGCAGGCCGGAATCGATGACGTGGGGATTGGCCCGCTCTTCGGCATCTACGACTGGCGCTTCGAGGTGCTCGCCATGTTGCAGCACATCCATCATCTGGAGGAGCGCTTCGGCTGCGGCCCGCACACCATCAGCGTTCCCCGCCTGGAACGCGCCGCCGGCACCGATTTTACTGCTACCACCCCCTGGAAGGTCAGTGACGCCGACTTCCTCAAGCTCATCGCGATTCTGCGTCTGACGGTTCCTTACACCGGCATGATCATGTCCACCCGCGAGTCCGCCGAGGTCCGCCGCCAGAGCTTCCAGATCGGCATCTCGCAGACCTCCGCCGGCAGCCGCACCGATCCCGGCGGCTACGAGCTCGCACAGGGTGACTTCAACAGCAGCCAGTTCGCCGTGGGAGACACCCGCCCAGTCGACGAGGTCGTGCGCGAGATCGCCGAGATGGGATTCACCCCGTCCTTCTGCACCGCCTGCTACCGCCTCGGACGCACCGGCTCCGACTTTATGGACATCGCCAAGCCCGGCTCCATCAAGTACCACTGCGAGCCCAACGCACTCTCCACCTTCACCGAGTATCTGGAGGACTACGCCAGCCCCGAAACCAAGGCCGTCGGCGAGCAGCACATGCTCACCCACATCGCGCAGATGGACGCCAGGCAGCAGCGCATCGCCAGGCCCATGATCGCCGCCGTCCGCTCCGGCAAGCGCGACGTTTACGTCTAATCCGGAGTAGCCGCAATGCCTCAAATCGCCCATGAATTTATCGTCGGCTGGCTGCGCGAGGAGCATCCCGCCGTGCTGGAGCAGTTGTTCGCCCGCGCCGACGAGACACGCCGCGCCAACGTTGGCGACGACGTCCATCTGCGCGGCCTCATCGAGATCTCCAGCTACTGCGTGCGCCAATGCCACTACTGCGGCCTGCGCATGGCCCGCTCCATGCCGCGCTATCGCATGACCCGCGACGAAATTCTTGCCGGCGTGCGCAAGGCTGTTGAACTCGGCTTCGGTACGGTCGTACTCCAGGCCGGCGAGGACTACGGCATCCAGGCCGCGTGGCTCGCTGCTATCATTTACGCCATTAAACAAGAAACCCCTCTCGCCATCACCCTCAGCCTTGGTGAGCGTAGCCTGGACGAACTCCGCCTTTGGCGCGAGGCTGGTGCCGACCGTTATCTGCTTCGTTTCGAGACCTCCGACCCCGCACTCTACAACGCAATCCATCCACGCCGGGGCGCAGCCATCAGCGACCGTACCACCCTGCTGTGCGAACTGCGTCAGATGGGCTACGAGATCGGCAGCGGTGTCATGGTTGGCATCCCTGGACAGACCTACGAGATGCTGGCCCGCGACATCAAACTCTTCCAGCAGCTCGACCTCGACATGATCGGCATCGGCCCCTTCCTCGCCCACCCTGAAACGCCGCTCGGCGCGCCCGGCGTCCAGACAGCAGGTGCCGATCAGGTTCCCTGCAGCGAAATCATGGTGCTCAAAGCTGTCGCTCTCGCTCGCCTCGTCTGCCCCCAGGCCAACCTGCCCAGCACCACCGCGCTGGCTACCATCAACACCCTCGATGGTCGCGAGCACGGCCTGCAGAGCGGCGCCAACGTCTTCATGCCCGTCCTTACTCCCGCTCCCTATCGTCAGATGTATCAGATTTATCCCGGTAAGGCATGCCTCGACGAGGACGCCACGCAATGCAACCACTGCCTGCGCGATCGCATGGAGAACCTCGGCCGTTCAGTCGGCGTAGGCCCCGGCGGCCGCTTTACACGCGGCGTTAGCCACGCCGTCACCACCCAGCGCAGCCAGCCGCCCCGCACCCCGCAAAAGGCTCCAGCCTCGCCTCTCGTCGTGCTGCACTAACTGCTCTGGCGCTGAGGTATCCTCATGCCGCTGCCGACCGACACCCAATAAGCTAAATCCTTGGCAGAAAAGATATTGAAGGACAGTGTAAGGACATAA
>DATKGA010000047.1:0-7200 GCA_035510935.1 Acidobacteriaceae bacterium | reverse complement strand
TTTTGCCATCGCTGGCTCCATGAAGATATACCCGTTCCTCTACCTCGCCCTCTTCCTGGCCAGACGCAAGTATCGCGAGATCATCTTCGCCGGTGCCGTCGCTCTCCTTGTCACGCTTGCTTCGTTGTGGCTGCTCGGCGGGGATGACATCCCAGGCGCATGGCGTCATGTGCAAACCGGCGTCGACACATTCCGCGCCGACTACGTTCTCGGCTTCAGGCCAAGCGAAATCGGCTTCGACCACTCCATCTTCGCGCTGGTAAAGTGCTGCGTGTTATTGTTCCGCCCTGCAATGCAGGAGTATCCGCCCCAGCTTTTCAATGCATACGTCGTAGTTGGCGCATTCGCTGGGCTCAGCATTTTCTTTGTCAAAATTCGCCATCTACCTCTCATCAACCAGGTCCTCTGTCTCTGCGTCGCATCGATTCTTCTGCCGCCCGTCTCCTACGACTACACTTTGATGCACCTCTATATTCCCTGGGCCATGCTTGTACTTTTCGCGCAGGAGCAATGGGCGAGTCGCCTCACTGTCGCAGGCCTCACCGCCGCCTTTGTCCTGCTTGCTTTCCTGTTCGCTCCCGAAAGCGAATTCATCTACCAGGCTGTTCGCTTTGGCGGTCAGCTCAAGGCGTGTGCGCTCATCGCGCTTATGGTCGTCAGCCTCAAGTATCCGTTTTCCAACTCGCCGGCCAGCCGCGTGGCCGCGTCCCTTGATCAGCCGTCCACATCCAGCCAGGCGAACCTATTCTCCTGATGCCTGGACCGTGATCCTCCCCCGCAGCCCAGTTTGCGGGTTGCGAATGATATAGACTGCCGGTTGCGAAAGAGCTGCGCAAGCGCGACAATCGAGCCATCCTCCTGTAGACGAAAGCGCCCTATGGCACAGACCAAGACGATGATTTCCACCACACAAGCCCCCCGCGCGATCGGCCCCTACTCGCAGGCCGTACGGGTGGGTGATCTGCTGTTCACCTCCGGTCAGATTCCGCTCGACCCGGCGACCGGAGTGTTGGTTGCCGGCGGCATTGGTGAGCAGACCAAGCGCGTGCTCGATAACCTGGCGGCCGTACTGGAAGAGGCCGGCATGGACATGGCCAACGTCATTAAGACCACCGTCTACCTGAAGAACATGGGCGACTTCGCCGCCATGAACGAGATCTATACCCTGTACTTTGCACCGGAGGGCGTGGTCCCCCCCGCGCGATCCACGGTGGAGGTGGCGCGCCTGCCCAAGGACGCGCTGGTGGAGATCGACGTAATCGCTGCGCAACCGTGAATGCAGCGGGTATTCGAACCGTTGCGTGGGGTTGCACATCGAATAGGGGGAGGATTTCAGAGATGGCGGATACGACACCAGGATCAAACGCTGCGGCAAATTTAAAAGTGCAGAAAACGGAGGAAGAGTGGCGCGAGCTACTGACCCCGGAACAGTTCCATGTGATGCGCCAGAAGGGAACCGAGCGGCCCTTTACCGGCGTGCTGGTGGATACCCACGACGACGGCAGCTACCACTGCGGGGCGTGTCACGCGCCTCTGTTTACCTCCGACACCAAGTTCGATTCCGGCTGTGGATGGCCCAGCTTCTATCTGCCCCAGTCGCCGGACGCTATCGACGAGCATGAGGACCTGTCGTTTGGCAGGCGGCGCATCGAAGTCACCTGCTCCACCTGCGGCGCGCACCTGGGCCACGTCTTCACCGACGGCCCACAGCCCACCGGCCTGCGCTACTGCATCAACAGCCTCTCGCTCGCGTTCGAAAAGAAGTAGCCCTTGTAGCTAGAAATTACGCCTCATCTCCGCATCGATCCGGCTGCGCAGACACTTCGGGCAGAGGCATCCTCTGAGGACACCCTCGCGGGTCAGCGGAATCACACAGGGAAGCTCAACGCACCAGCAGCCCTCGTCCGAACGACATGGGAATGTGGTTCCGCACTCCGGACATATCTTTTCCACGCTCATCGCGGCGCGGTCCTTTCCAAAGCTCAAACCGACATGAAAAGCCCCAGTCGCAGTGCAGCCGACTGAGGCGTTGTGATTCTGAAATGTTTGCCGCTTAGCTCTTGACGACCTTGCCAGCCTTGATGCAGCTGCTGCACACGCGGATGCGCTTCGATGCGCCGGCGAACTTTGCCTTCACCGGGTGAAGATTAACATTCCAGCGGCGGCGGGTGGTGTTGTTGGCGTGGGAAACGTTGTTTCCAAACTGCGGCCCCTTGCCGCAAATATCGCATATGGCTGACATGATGAAACTCCAATCCTGAATTGCAGCGAACTTCACTCGGCGCATTGGCCGAATCCGGCATCCCGCATGGAATCAATCCGAGGGATGAAGGAGGCAGGCATAGTAGGACTCAGGTCCCGGGTCGCTGCCGTGTCACACTGCTTCTACTAATTATGTTACCACCGGCAACGCCTAGGTCGCTACTCAAACCATCCGGCGGCGGGGGTGCCGTCTGAACTCCGGGACAATCGAGGTTTCCGAAAACACCGTTTTGCAGGAAGTTTATCAGCCGCTAGTTCTCTGAGGGCTTCTGGACGGAGTCGATGACGAGGATGTCGACCGGGGCGGTGGTGGGTTCGAGTTTGAGGCCGAGCTGCTCCTGCACGGCGGTGAAGATGCTGAGGTCGTCGGGCTGCGGGTTGCCGTTGATGCGCCACTCGGGAGTGGCTTCGATGCGGAGCTTGTAGGTCCCGGTGAGGCCAGTGCGGTCGATGACCGGGCGGTCGGGCATGAAGCCGCTCCATATCTCGTTTGCCAGATCGTCCATAGTGATACTGTCTGCGTCCAGGAATTGATTGCGACCGTTGACGCCATGGAGTCCGTGGCCTGCCTCTGAAGGGGAGTTAAGTTTCGAGCCGCCTTTGCCGACGACGAGCGCGTACACCGGCATCGACCTTTTCTCGATGTGGGCTTTGAGCTGAAGGCGGTCGGCGAGCAGGCTTTGCAGCATGAGTCGGAATTCATCGCGAGTGGGCGCAGTGCCTTCAGGGGCGTTGGCGACGATGTCGTAAAAGGTATTCTGCTGCTCGTCTATGCCGGTCGCGGACACTTGAAAGTTTCTGATGTTATATGCCTCCATGATGAGGGCGCGCAGGTTATATCCCTCGAGGCGGACGCGCGGGCCAGAAGAAGAGAAGTCCATGATGCGTTGCAGCGGGCCCTGATGCGGGTGAATGCTGGCGACCTCAAAGGCCAGGGCTTGGCGAATGGGGTTGGCAGGCGGCTGGGCCAGCGGCTGCTGCGCCAGGGCTAGTGAAGCGGCGAGGGTGAGAGTCGTGGCGGCGAATGTGCAGAGGGATCTATTGCGCCGTGAGATCCAAACGCTGCGAGTTGTGGTCATGCGATCCTCGGAGCTCTGTGTGATAGACGTTTGCGGGCCGCAGTGCGCTAGCACTTCTCTGCACCAAGTTCCCGTAAAGTCGCATTTTCGGCAAGTTCAGTTATTCACTTCAAATTGACCCGCTACCCATCCGGCGCGTCGCCTTTTCTCCGTAGATCAGTCGATGGAGATCTTGCGCAGCAGCTTGAAGTCCGAGAGCATCTTGCCTGTGCCCAGCACCACCGACGCCAGCGGGTCGTCGGCGATGGATACCGGCAGGCCGGTCTCTTCGCGGATGCGCTTGTCCAGGTTCTTGATCAGCGCGCCGCCGCCGGTGAGCACGATACCGCGGTCGGAGATGTCTGCCGAAAGCTCTGGCGGGGTACGTTCCAGAGCTACGCGGATGGCGTTGATGATGGTCGAGATGCACTCGGAGAGCGCCTCGCGCACCTCGGAGTCCTCAATGGTGATCGTCTTGGGCACGCCCTCGATCAGGTTGCGCCCCTTGATCTCCATCGAGATCGGCCTGTCCAGCGGGTAGGCCGAGCCAAGCTGCATCTTGATCTGTTCCGCCGTGCGCTCACCGATCAGCAGGTTGTACTTGCGCTTCAGGTAAGTGACCACGGCCTCGTCCATCTGGTTGCCGGCCATGCGCACCGACTTGGAATAGACGATGCCGGATAGCGAGATGACCGCGATGTCCGTGGTTCCGCCGCCGATATCCACCACCATGTTGCCGCCCGGCTCCGTAATCGGCAGTCCCGCGCCGATGGCCGCCACCATGGCCTGCTCCACCAGGTGCACCTCGCTCGCCTTGGCCCGGTAGGCCGAATCCATAACCGCACGCTTCTCCACCTGGGTGATCTCCGACGGAACACCGATCACAATCCGAGGATGTACCATGCGCTTACGGTTGTTATGCGCCTTCATGATGAAGTAGTTCAGCATCTTCTCGGTGTGGCGGAAGTCGGCGATCACGCCGTCCTTCATCGGCTTGATGGCGACGATGTTTCCCGGTGTGCGGCCAAGCATCTCCTTGGCCTCCTTGCCCACCGCCTCCACCTCGTTGGTCTGTGTATTGACCGCGATAATGGAGGGTTCGTTGACCACGATGCCTTTGCCATGCGCGTAGACCAGCGTGTTCGCTGTCCCCAGGTCAATGGCCAGGTCGTTGGAAAATAGACTGAACAGCGAGCGCATGTTGTGGATGCGCGAGTACCGCATTTGATAACCGTTGGAGGACATGAGGGCAACTTATTCCTAAGAAAGAAGATCAGTTCCTATTGTACGGCTTTGCACCGATGACTGCCGGGGAAGGGAATTGCAAGCGCCATTTGACTACTGATGCGCAACGAGGCGATCGAAATCCTCGCAGTAGTTCAAGGCGCACGCCGCTGGCAGCAGAGCCTCGACGAATAAGGGACCGACCGCATCAACCGCCTCCCCGCCTATAATCGACTCACGCAGGGAGGGCAGTCGCGATGGGCAGAAGCACAAGCCGGAGGAAGATCCTCAGCAGCACTCTCGGCTGGATCCTGCTGGTCTTGCTCTGCGCCTTCACTGCGTTGAACGCCTTCAACCTCAAGTTCCTCAACCCGGCCACTACCAGTGAGATCGTGGTCTTTACCGGCCTCTCCGCGCTGGTATTCCTGATCTTTGTCACTGTGCTTCTCCTGCTGGCGCGCAACGTGCTCAAGCTCTACGCCGACCAGCGCAGCGGTGTGATGGGAACTCGCCTGCGCACCCGCATGCTCTGGGGAGCGGTGCTGGTTTCGCTGGTCCCCATCGTCTTCATGTTTCTCTTCAGCTACGGTCTGATGAACCGCTCCGTCAACACCTGGTTCTCCCAGCCGGTGACCGAGATGCGCGACGATTCCAACCGCATGGCGCAGCAACTTGCCCAGTACACCTCGGCCAACGCCCGCACGGAGGCGGAGTCGATTGCAGTCTCGCTGGCCGTGACCCAGAGCATCTCGGAGGCTGCCAAAGGGAAGCAGAACCAGGCGGACCTAGACGACATCGACCGCGTCCTGCACCAACACGAGATCAGTTTGCAGAACGGTTTTGCCATCCTCTATCGCGAAGGCCATGCCGTAGCCTCCTTCCACATGCCGCAGCGCAGCGCTGCCCCCGCCCATGTAAAACCCTGGCTCCCGCAGCAGAGTTCCAACGATGAGGACAGCGACGGCGAGTCCGTAACGCCGCCCGACCACAGGCCTGGCGACGACCGCGTGGTCGATGAGTCCTTCGACGCCGCCATTCTTGCTGCGGCGCAGCGCAGCGACCTGCCCATCTTCTCCCAGGGCGACACCGACTACGCGCTTGGAACCGCCGGCATGAAGCAAGGCGGCATCGTGGTCGTCGGCATCCCCACGCCCTTTGGTATGTCGGCCACCATGACCCATCTGCAAGAGGCAGACGACAACTATTGGACCCTCCACCGCAGTCAACGCCAGGTGCGCAATCTCTATATGCTGCTCCTGCTGTTGATGACCACGCTGGCCCTCTTCGCCTGCAGTTGGCTCGCGCTCCACCTCTCCAAGCAGGTGACCAGGCCGGTGGAGGCTCTGGCCGACGCCATGCAGGCCATTGCCGCCGGCGACTACGCCCGCAGGGTGGGCGAGAGCGCCACCGAAGAGCTTGGCGAACTGGTGCGCAGCTTCAACCATATGGCCGCCGATCTGGAGCAGAGCCGCCTTGCGGTCGAGACTTCCAACCAGCAACTCTCCGCCGCCAACTCCACCCTGGAAGCACGACGCAGCGAGTTGGAGACCATGCTGGAGACCATCCCCAACGGCGTCGCCACGCTCGATACAGACCGCCGTATCGTGCTTGCCAATCGCGCACTGACGGAGATGCTGGATCCCGGCGGCCAGTCGCACTTCATCGGCAGGTCTCTCCAATCCATCTTTTCCCAGGAGGCCATGGAGACGCTGGACCGCCTGCTGCAACGCAGCCATCGCATGGGCTCCGCCTCGGGAGAGATGGAGATGACGATGGCGGGCGCCGGCCCCGGCAGCGGCAGCACCATGTACCTGCTGGCCACCGTCGCCTTGCTGGAAACCGGAGTGGTAAGCGAACGCATCCACTACGGCTACGTCCTGGTGCTGGAGAACGCCACTGAGTTGCTGCGCGCGCAGAAACAGTCCGCGTGGAAGGAGGTGGCGCGCCGCGTGGCCCACGAGATCAAGAACCCGCTCACGCCTATCTCTTTATCCGCGGAGCAAATCCACCGGCATATCGACCGCATCGGTGCAACCCTCGCCTCAGCGCAGCTTGAGTCGGCCTCCGTTGCCGTCATCCGCCACTCCAGTCAGGTCATCTCCTCCGCCGTGGAGACCATGCGAACTCTGGTAGACCAGTTCGCCTCGCTTGCCCAGTTTCCCACCGCGCAGCCGCGTCCCGCAGACCTCAACCCCATCGTGCAGAACTCGCTTACCCTCTTTGCCGGACGCCTGCAGAATATCCGCCTCATCCAAAGCCTCGCACCCGGTCTCCCGTTGGTGCTAGCCGATCCCGAGGCCACCAAGCGCGCCCTGGGCAATCTCATCGACAACGCCGCCGAGGCTATGCAGCATAGCCTGTTGCGCGAACTGCGCATCGCCACTTCACTTCTGCCCAGCGGTATGGTGGAACTCACCGTCAGTGACACGGGCCCCGGCCTCACTGACGAGATGCGCGAGCGCCTCTTCCTACCCTACTTTTCAACCAAGCAGCGCGGCACCGGCCTCGGCCTCGCTATCGCCGCCAAAATTATCCAGGAGCAGCAGGGAACTATCCGAGCCGAAAAGAACCACCCCGCCGGCGCAAAGTTCATCATCGAAATGCGCACCGCCTCCATGGACAGCGATCCGCCCGCCGCTGATTCCCAGTCGCAAAC
>DATKGA010000046.1:0-8579 GCA_035510935.1 Acidobacteriaceae bacterium | reverse complement strand
GTCTCAGTGACTCTCTTTCCAATTTCTGCCTTTGACTACACACTGCTTCATCTCTATATCCCGTTTGCAGCGCTGTTAGTCTTCCTGACACGTGAAGTAGCCGCCGGCAAGGCGACCATACATTATGCTTCTATGCTTGCGTTCGCTGTGATCTATGCTCTGCTGTTCTCTCCGCTGACATTCCTCATGCTATACGCGGGAGACGCCAAACTACTGCTTCTGATTGCATTACTGGTTGTTGCAGCGCGGTCGCCCATGCATAGTAAGTACTTCAGCAATCCGACGAACCAAGATGCTGCCAGAGCAGATAGCTGACGCTGCACGACGTTTTCAAATGCATTGCGCTTCTGGAGTTGCTTGCCGCCAGCCTCACCACCCCTGTGCCCAGCACCCTGTTCGCTGAGCGGAAACGAAAGATTGCTGGCTGAAACCATATGTTATGGCCGAGTTGTTATCAGTATCCACTGGTCGGAAAGTCCGGGGTGGGTTCCGTAGGAACTCGTGTACACCGCGTG
Source organism: Acidobacteriaceae bacterium (assembly GCA_035510935.1). GTDB lineage: Bacteria > Acidobacteriota > Terriglobia > Terriglobales > Acidobacteriaceae > Edaphobacter. Next base: position 8,064 of record DATKGA010000046.1, on the reverse strand, counting down.
CCAACTCCCGTCTGCCAGCTTCCGTTCGATCAGCTCATCCAGATACCGTTGTTCCAGCGGTTTGCCATGGTTGTATATCAACTCGTGCACTGTAAGGACCTGTAGCTCCCTCTGGTAGAGGATCCACTGCGGCGGAGAGGTTTCGAGTTCGCCTATCAGGCCGTCGATCGTCTCTTTGCTCGACGTATCGAAGAACGTCTGCACATACTCATGCCACGGCGGAATATTGCAAAAGTAGTTCGCATAGGGAAATGGCAGCGATAGCAGCTCATGCCCCGCACCGCCCTCTCCCACCCTCGCGCATACCGGCTCAATCATCGCCAGCAGGTCGCGGTCGATCACCATCGGCCCGTATACCGGATGCCGGTACAACTCGCGACCCGTAAACAGTGGCGCCTCCCGATACGTATGCCACGAGTAGGGATCGTTCAACTTGTAATTGATGGCACTGCACAGCAGTAACGCAGCAACCGCAAGCAGCGTGGCACGTGCCCACTCCTCCCTTATCCGGATCGGCGAACAGATCGGCAACAGCACAATCAGCAGCCCCACCGGCCCATAGAGTCCCAGGTGTGTCCCGCCCGAAGACATCGATCCCGACGCCAGTTGTCCCAGCGGCACCAGCAGCAGGATCTCGCGGCGGTCCCATTCCTTCGTGCCTTCCAGCCGCAGCATCCAGCCCAGCAATCGCAACAGCACCAGAAGGCCAAGCGCGTACCCAACCAGCACCGCCACCGCAGACAGGCTCATCACCAGGGTGATGTCCAGAAACGCTCGGTATATATGTCGCAAAAGAAGAAAACCCAGGAATGCGCCAACCACCGCCATCGCAAGCTCTCGCCATCCGCGCCTGCGGGTCAGGGGACGCAGCAGGAACACCCATACCAGCGCCACGGCAAACACATGCGCAATCACCCTTTCGTACTGTCGGTCCTTCAGCCAGAGATAGGTATTGACCGGCAAATGCAGTGGGTTATGCAGCACACTGCCCGTTCCGCCTTTGCTGCCCACTGCGTGGAAGATAGAGAACGTCGCATAATCGCGCAGCGAATCCCCGGTCAGGCTCACCACCAACCAGACCGTCGCTACGCATACCGCAAAAAATAGAACCACTGCAAGTAGCCGCCGCGACGGTGCCAGGCAGACGAGGCCGATGGTTACCGCAACCAGCAGTGCCGCGCCATCGTTCACGCGCGTCGTCAGCGTCAGCCCGCACAACACTCCCAGCAGCGCTCCCAGTAGAAGCACCGCCCCCGTGCTGGAAGCCTTTTGCAGACGAAGTAGCACTACCAGGCAGTACAACGCAAAGCAATCCGCCAGCACATGGTAGTCGTCGAACCGGTACGCCTCAAAACAAATCGCGACGAAGAATCCGCAACCCAGCACCACCGCCTTCTGCCCATCCGACAGTTCTGATCGCCGCGCCAACAGAAGCAACCCTACGCAGTACGCCACCAGATGCAGCACCGCCGGCGCCTTTGACACCACCCACCCCTTACCCAGTAGCCCCAGCACCCATGCCGTCTCCAGCACAAACAACGGCTGCAACTCCAGATAAAGGTCCCGGTAAAGATGCTTTCCGTTATGCAGAAGTACGGCGTACCAGTACCAGCCGCCATCGCCTGAGGCCTGCGTCTGGGCGATCATCGCCAGCCCAAACAGCACGCACCCTACAAACATCAGGTTCTGATAGAGCGTCGCATGGCCTGTGCCGTGATCGCTGCGTTCGCTCCCACGATTTGGCTTCTCCGCCATCAAGTCTCAGGCTCCACCGTTGGTTTCGCTGCCCACTGCAAGCCCTTCTTTTGCGCCACCGCGATCACCACCACTCCAACTATCGCGCTCGCCAACGCAGCCACCTGCGCGTCGCTCATGGTGTAGTGGAAGTAAATCTTCGGGTTGATGCACACAAACTCTACAAGAAACCGTCCAATCCCGCTCACCACAAGATACAGCCCGGTCAGCCAGCCCAGCGGTCTCGCCAGTTCGCCCAGATTCCACAGCAGCCAGAAGAGCACCTGCGAATACAGCAGCTCGAAGAGCGGACTCGGCTGCACCAGCACGTTCTTCGCCATATGTACGCCCCACGGCAGCGTGGTGTTCATGCCGTAGTCGCCATCGCCTGCCAGCAGGCATCCTATGCGCCCCACCCCGTTACCCGCACCGTCGCCCGTCACCAGGAAGATGTGCTTCGCTCCCCGCTCGCGCAGTTGCTCAAACAAATAGTCCGAAAGCTTCATCATGATCCTGTATTTCCACCGGCGCGCAGCCCGGTTGGCAAAGCCGCCAGCTTGCCGCTTGTCCTCTTAGGATACACAACAAATCTGCGCCAGAGTCCGTGCCAGTGCTGCATGTCATACTGATAGGTACAGATGGCTGGACAAGCTCCTTCGCTGAAGCGCGGCCGAATTCATCCTGCCCATCCTGAAAGGAACGCCATGAAAGCGGTCATTCTCGCCGGCGGTCTCGGCACGCGTCTTAGTGAAGAAACCACTATCCGTCCCAAACCCATGGTCGAGATCGGTGGCCAGCCCATCCTCTGGCACATCCTCAAGATGTACTCCCAACAGGGCATCAACGACTTCATCGTATGCCTGGGATACAAGGGCTACATGATCAAGGAGTACTTCGCCAACTACTTCCTGCACACCTCCGACGTCACCTTCGACATTGCGCATAACAAGATGACCGTCCTCAACTCCGTCACCGAACCCTGGAGCGTCACTCTGGTAGACACCGGAGACGACTCCGGGACCGGAGGACGCTTGCGGCGCGTTGCCAAGTACTTGGAAGGCGAGGAGGCCTTCTGTATGACATACGGCGACGGCCTCGCCGACGTCGACATACAGGCCACCATTGCCTTCCATAAGGCCCACGGCAAGCTGGTCACCCTCACCAGTGTTCAGCCGGTCGCCCGCTTCGGTGCGCTGGGACTGAAGAACAACCAAGTCTATGCCTTTCAGGAGAAGCCCAAGGACGAGGGTGGATGGATCAACGGAGGCTTCTTCGTTCTCTCCCCTAAGGTCATCGAAGCAGTCAAGGACGACCACTGGATGTTCGAGCGCGAACCCATCGAGGCGTTGGTCGCTCGCGGTGAGGTACAGGCCTACCCCCATCATGGATTCTGGCAGGCCATGGACACACTGCGCGACAAACAGCAGCTCGAAGAGTTGTGGGCCTCTGGCCACGCCCCATGGAAGTCCTGGTAACCTGCCTGGTTCAACCATGGATGGCTGAAGTTCGCTCCACTAGATTCCAGAGCTCCTTCCCGGCATCTTGCAATTGAGGACACCGTCGCGGTGCAGGAAGATAGTTCTTAGGGTGTTGGATCGAAAGCTGTTTGCCGATTCGTCTACCCCGTTATGATAGCAACAGCGTTGACCATGCTAATTGGTGTGGAGAAGCGGGTTCTGAGTGCAGATGCAAAGGGAGTAGGAATCTATGTCCAATAGTCCCAAATCAGCAGATGTCTTCGGCAAATCCATAGCTGAGCACCTGGAGGTTGTGCGCCAGCTAGAGGCGCAGCAGCATGTTTTGGAGGCGATTGCGCGAGCGATGACGGCGACACTTCGGGCCGGGGGCAAGATCCTTTGGTGCGGCAATGGCGGCAGCGCTGGTGATTCACAGCATCTGTCGTCGGAGCTGGTGGGCCGCTTTCAACACGAACGCCGTGGCCTGGCCTCACTGGCGCTTACGACGGACAGTTCTGCGTTGACCTCGATCGCCAACGACTATGGGTATGAGATGGTCTTCTCGCGTCAAGTGGAGGCGATTGGCGTGGCTGGCGATCTGTTGGTGGGCATCTCCACTTCCGGCAATAGCCACAACGTGGTAGCGGCGCTGCGGGTGGCGCGCAGTCAAGGGCTGAAGACGGTGGCCTTCACCGGCGCGGGTGGCGGCCGAATGGCCAACCTGGCCGATCATCTGTTTGCCGTTGAGTCGAAGGTAACAGCGCGCATACAGGAGGCGCACATTCTGGCCGGACACATGCTCTGCGACTGGATTGAGCTCGACTGCATGAACACAAAGGACCAGGAGGGCGATGTGATTCTGCAAATCGCCTCAACCACTCCGATCGAGGGGGCGTTGTGATCGAGCAACTGCGTGAGGTGATTCACGAGATTGAGTACAAGTGGGCGACCAAGCGTCTGCTGGTAGTGGGCGACGTGATGCTCGACAAGTACATCTGGGGGGAGGTGGGTCGCATCTCTCCGGAGGCGCCGGTGCCCGTGGTACGCGTCACTCACAGTAGCCATCAGCCGGGCGGAGCGGCTAACGCTGCCATGAACCTGAGCAAGTTAGGCGCACTGGTAGAAGTAATTGGATTTACCGGAGGCGACGAGGATGAGAGGCTGTTGGAGGATGCTCTGCGGCTGAACGGAATCTCGCCCCACTTCATCGGGGAAGAGGGATTTCCGACGATTACGAAGCAACGCATTGTCGCGGGACGGCAGCAGATGCTGCGGCTGGACAGCGAACGGCTGGACGCGCGCCCGAAGGACAATTACGACCGGCTGGTGGAGAGCATACAGGCACATCTGCCGGGCTGCGATGCAGTTGTGCTTTCCGATTATTCAAAGGGCACGCTGACGACAGAGGTGTGTCAGACAGTGATTCAGGCTGCAAGGGAACGGGGGATACCGGTGGTGGTCGACCCTAAGAGCGTTGACTTCACCCGCTATCGCGGGGCTACAACAATCTGTCCCAATCTCAGCGAGCTAAGCGCTGCCTTGCATATGGACGGGCGCAATTTGAAGTTGCTGCTGGATGCGTCTGAGGCGTTGGCGGTGGATCTCAATCTCGAGTTCCTGACCGCGACACTGGGCGACAAGGGCATTGCGCTGGTGCGGCCCGGCAACTGCATTATAGCGCCGGCCCTGGCACGAAAAGTCTTTGATGTCTCCGGCGCTGGCGACACTGTAGTTGCCGTGCTGGCTTTATGCATGGCCTCAGGGCTAAAGCCGGAGACCTCCGTGGAACTGGCCAATATTGCGGCCGGAACTGTAGTGGGCAAGGTAGGCACGGTTCCGGTGGAGAAGTACGAGTTGCTGGCTGCGCTTGCTCCGGAGATTGCCCTGCACGGCGAGGACAAGGTATTGACGCGCCATGGGCTGACGCAACGCGTGGCACAATGGAAAGCCAAGGGCGAGCGGGTGGCATTCACCAACGGCTGCTTCGATCTGCTGCACATCGGTCACATTTCGCTTCTGGAGAAGGCGCGGCGCTTCGGCGACCGGCTAATTGTGGCAATAAACAGTGACGCTTCAGTGAGGGGATTGAAGGGAACCGGTCGCCCGGTAGTGGGTGAGCGCGAACGGGCGCGCGTGTTGGCAGCACTGGCGGCCGTAGATGCGGTCGTCGTCTTCGGCGAGCCGACTCCGCTCGAGGTCATCCTGGCCACAAAGCCCGACGTGATCGTCAAGGGCGGCGACTACTCGGTGGATATGGTGGTTGGTGCCAGCGAGGTGATGGCATGGGGCGGAGAGGTGAAGATCGTGCCGTTGGTAGAAGGAGTCTCGACAACTCAGCTTATTGCAAAACGCATTGATGCATGAGGTAGTTGTGGTATTTCCTAGAAAACCTTCTAATCGACGGTTTATAAGGGGCAGAATCGCGTGAAATCGAACTCAGAACTGGCTGTACTTGCAAGCTTTCCCCGTTCCACCCATAAGTGATGGAGAGGGAGATTACTTAAGGCATACAAACTTCTTGCGGGACGGATCAGGCGAAGATGACGGTCTTGTTCGCGTAGGAGAGGATGCGGTGGTCCAGGTGCCACTGCACAGCGCGTGAGAGGACCATGCGTTCCAGGTCGCGACCCTTTTGGATGAGCGAGGGAAGCTGATCGTTCTGCGAGATGCGGGTGACGTCCTGCTCGATGATGGGGCCTTCGTCCAGCGTCTCGGTGACGTAGTGGCTGGTTGCTCCGATGAGCTTGACGCCGCGCTCGAAGGCCGCGTGGTATGGGCGCGCACCGGTGAACGCGGGCAGAAACGAGTGATGTACGTTGATGATTCGGCGCGGGTAGGACTCGACGAACTTGGGCGATAGGATCTGCATGTATCGGGCGAGGACGACGAGGTCGATCTTGTGTTTGGCGAGCAGGGCCAACTGCGCGGCTTCCACCTGCTGCTTGTTGTCGCGCGTGACGGGTATGAAGTGGAACGGAACTTTGTGGAACTCGGCCAGCGGACGTGCGGCCTCGTGGTTGCTAACGATCAACGACACGTTGCAGCGAAACTCGCCGGTCTGGTGACGGAGCAGCAGGTCGGCAACGCAGTGCAGATACTGCGAGACGAAGAGCGCGACGTTCTGTTGTCTCTCAGCGAACTCGATGCGCCAGTTCATCTGGAACTCGTGGGTAATAGGCTCGAAGGCCGCGCGGAATGCGGCTTCGCTGAAGCCGGCGGCGTCGGTGGCGAACTCAACACGCATGAAGAAGAGGCCTAGCTCGACATCCTGATGCTGATCGGCGTGCAGGATGTTGATGTCGTAATGCTCGACCAAGAAGTTGATGATGGCGGCGACGATTCCCTTGCGGTCGGGACAGTCGATAAGCAGGATGGCGATCTTGTGGTTGGGTATGATCTTCAGCCGGAATCTCCTTTTTCGGCACCAATTCCCTTGAATTGTACCGCTCCTGAGGGTTTTGCAAGAGCCACCCGCATTCGAGGTCGAAAAACGTGGCGATTCCGTACCGTCCTGGACTTGAACGCGTAATACTGACCATCCATCCCGGGTGCAACGCTCTGTTACTCGTCTACATTTACTCAGTCCTGCTGGTCTGTATTTCTCCTACCTTGACAAGGGTCGTTCACAAACATAAGCCAGAATAGAGGAGAGTGCCGCGAATTATGCGTGCCCGTGCAAAACTAGGCCATGTAGTATCGCTGCGGTCCGACTGGCTCAGGTAGGCTGCAACCATCACTGAATAACAGTGGCAATTCAATGAGTCTTGTCCGGCGAAATTCCTTCAGCCAGCGTCTCCAGCACGAGGGACAGTGCATCTTCCCAGGCAGGCATCATGACCCCAAAAGTCTCCGCCAGTAGTTGGCAAGACAATCGTGAATTGGCTGGACGTTTAGCGGGACGAGGATAGTCACTGGTACTGATTGGAACCAGGCTGGGAATGGTAATGCCGAAGGTCGCAGCCGATTGGGTGAACAACTTTCTGGCAAATTCAAACCAGGATGTCTCACCAGTGCTGGTCAGGTTATAGGTACCACTACGCCCATCCAGTCCACCTCCAGCAGGAGTAAGCATCTGCGCCAGAAGATCGGCGGTGGCCTGAGCAATGCATTCGCTTGAGGTAGGCGCACCAATCTGGTCGTCCACAATCCGCAATTCCGTCCGTTCCCGGGCCAGGCGCAACATGGTCAACAGGAAGTTGCTTCCTCGCGAGCCATACACCCAACTGGTGCGCAGGATCAGGAAATTGCCGCCCACCGCCTGGATCGCCTCATCGCCCGTCAGCTTCGATCGGCCATAGACGTTGACCGGATTGGGCGCATCGCTCTCGACATAGGCCCCGTGCTTGGTACCATCGAAGACGTAGTCCGTCGAGTAGTGCAGCATCAGGCTGCCGAACCGTTTGGCCTCCTCCGCGATGACCCCCGGCGCTGTGCCGTTGATGGCCATAGCTAATTCAGGCTCGCTTTCAGCCTTGTCCACAGCCGTGTACGCGGCAGCATTGATGACAACCGCTGGCTGAGTCGACCGAATCGCTGCACGAATCGAATCTGGCTTGGAGAAATCGATCTCCGGATATTCAAGCGAGGTCACCTGCCCCAGGCAGGCCAGCTTATGTCGCAACTCCCAGCCCACCTGCCCGATACGGCCAAATACCAGAATCTTAGTTTTTTGCATTCGCATCCTTCAGGAAAAACTCTTTTCGTACACTTCTGCGTCGCACAATAATTGACCCGCAGCATCTTTTGAGGACAGAATCGGCTCACCCACTATGGGCCATTCAATACCCAGGTTCGGATCGTTCCACAGAATAGTACGTTCGAACTGAGGAGCATAATAGTCGGTCGCTTTATAAAGAAAGTCCGCGGAATCCGA
>DATKGA010000045.1:0-14592 GCA_035510935.1 Acidobacteriaceae bacterium | reverse complement strand
ACCCAAAGACGAAGATCACACTAACTTCAGTTCGCGGAGGGTGGCGCCGACGGCGCTGAGGTTATCCGGGCCCATGGCCGCGTAGGCGGTGGAGAGGACCAGGCCGCTGCCGCCGGCGCGGAAGATGGCTTCAATGCAATCGCGGACGCTTTCGGGAGTGCTGTTGTGCTCCTGAATGTTGATGCCGAGGCCGGGTGTGATGCGGGTGTTGGTGCCGGCGACGCCATCGACGGCGCGTTTTGTCTCTTCGTAGACATAATCGCTGGAGAAGCGCGGATTAGCCGCCACGCGCGGAGTTGCGGCGGCGGGCTGTCCGGGCTGTGGAGGCTGGGAGCTGGGCGCGGGCCGTCCTGTGAGTTCGGCATAGGACTTCTCTTTCAAGCCCATGACGCTGTATTCGAAGTCGAGCATCTGCTGATGGCTCAGATCCCCGAATACGTTTTGGGTGACGCTATCGACAAACGAGGCCATGCGCTCGCCGGCTGGATTGTCGTAGGTCGCGGGCTTGAGGAAATCGGCATACTCGGTGAAGGTGCGGTAGTCCTGCTCGGCGCGGTAGAACGGGCTGAAGGAGATGTTCTGCCAGATGTGGTAGCCCACTGGGATGCCGGGCTTGGCGGCTTTGGCCGTGGTGGAGACCAGCCGCTGCGTCTCGCGCATGCTTTCGGACCAGAACTCCTCCCAGATCAGCAGTTCGGGATTCTTCAGCAGCAGCCGCCAGAATTCGACGAAGTAGCCATCGACGGGACGCTTGCCAGCGCGTCCGTTGCGGACGAACGGCTCCAGCGCGAGATAGGCCTTTTTGACCCGCGCAAAATCGATGCCTTGCTTGGCCGCCTTGGCCGCGCAGTATTCGCAGAAGCAGGATGTTTGGCCGGGATCGCTGTGCCCAGGGTCTCCGCCATGATGCCATGCGCCCAGCGCGTTGCCTAACGGCCCCTGCCGTTCGGTGCCGCGCTGAATGCCGTCCACGTCATACGAGCGCACGAAATCGTTTACCTGAGCGACGAGGAGGTTGCGGAAGTAGGGGTTGTTGAGGCATGGGCCTCCGGGATGGTGTGAAGTTCGCCGGCCGTAGAGATCGACCTCATAGAGTTCGTCAAAGCCCTTGATCTGCGGGCGCGCGCGATTGTCCTCCTCCATCCAGGGGATGATCTTGATGCCGCGTTTTTTGGTCTCGTCGGTGATCTTCTGAAACTCTTCGGGAAGGTTGAAGTCGCCCGCGCCCAGGGCCTGCGGCTGCATTTTGATATCGCGATAGTACTGCGGATGGGCGGTGGCAAAGTTGCCGAGGGGGTTGCTGGCACGGACCAGTCCCGCCCATGATGCCTCGAAAGGGACGCAGTGCATCATGAGCGTGTTGACGCTGGAGCGGGTCTGGACGTCGTCGAGAAACTTCACCAGGTTGTTCTGGAGTGAATTCACCTCGACCTGAATTCCGATCAAGGTTTTCGGCAGCGTGGGCTGGGTGGCAGGGGCGGCGGCGCTGGCGCTCATCGGCTGCAGGCCGAGGCCGGCGGTAACTGCGGTTGCTGTCAAAGAGGCCGCTTTGACAAAGTCCCTGCGGGAGATGGATCGCTCATTCTTCATGCCGGACATTATAAGGGGAGTTTATTTCAACTGGCGCGAGCTGACCAATAAGCGCGCATAAGAGCGTTCGCGGCTGCTGCGCTCAGCGCGTGACTCAGCGCGTGACCTGGGCGACGACGTCAGTTCCGGCGGCGAGGGGCTTCTCCACCACATGCCACAGGTCGCCTGCCTCGTCCGCGACGACCGCAAGCACGGGAACCTCGATGCGGGTTCCGCTGCGCGAGACAGCGTGCAGCACGCCCACGTCGCCTGCTGCAAATTCCGTGTGGCTGAGCGTCATCCGCCAGCGCACCGCCGAGCCCTCGCGCGACTCCAGGCGGATGTCCGTCACGACCGCGGAGAACGCAGCGGCGGAAAATTCGGGCAGATGGTTCATTTGGCGCGGCCGTTCAGCAGCTCATGCATCTCCCGCTTGCTGCCCACGATGAGCGGCGTGCGCTGATGAATTCCCTCGGGCTTGATGTCGAGGATGCGGCCCTTTCCGCTGGAGGCCATACCGCCGGCCTGTTCCGCGATGAAGGCCAGCGGATTCGCCTCATACATCAGCCGCAGCTTGCCGGAAGGCTGGTCCTGGGTCGGTGGATAGAGGAAGATGCCACCCTTGAGCAGCGTGCGGTGAAAGTCCGCGACCAGACTGCCGATGTAGCGGGAGCTATACTGGCGGCCCAGTGCTCCGGAGCGCAATCTGTCGATATATTCGCGGTATTCTTCCGGCCAGGTGGCTGCGTTGGACTCGTTGACACTGTAGTAGCTTCCCTGTTCGGGCATCCTCATGTTCTCGCTGGTGAGGACGAAGGCGCCGATGGTTGGGTCCAGAGTGAAGGCATGCGCGCCGTGGCCCGTGGTATACACCAGCACCGTCGACGGCCCGTACATTACATATCCGGCCGCGACCTGCGCGTGTCCCGGCTGCAGGATGGACGCCTGCAGATCGCCATCTGTTGAGGGAAGGCGGCGGAGAACGCTAAAGATGGTGCCGACGTTGACGTTGACATCGATGTTGGAGGAACCGTCCAGCGGATCGAAGACGATGATGTACTTGCCGGACTCGACCGAACGGTCGAAGGTGACGGGCTGCTCGTCCTCTTCGCTGACCAGCGCGGCTACTGAATCGCGCAGGCCCAGGCAGTGCAGCAACGCTTGATTGGCATAGACGTCGAGCTTCTGCTGCTGTTCTCCCTGAACGTTGGTCTGCCCGAACGCTCCCAGAGCGTCGGTCAGTCCCGCGGTGCGAATCTTCGCCTCGACCATTTTGGTGGCCAGCGTGATGCCGCTGAGCAGCCAGCTAAAACGTCCGCTGGCGTCGCTGATCTCCTGCTGCTGTTGCAGGATGTGCTGCTGTACCGTCGTAATCAAATTTTCCACCCTCTCCTTGTTTCCACCCTTAGGTCAGATCTTCTGTGTCGAACGGCGTCACTTTGCGGCCTAGCGCTGTTAGGTCGTGCCGCTCGCTGATCAGCCCCTCGACGACGGCATTTAACTCCTCCTCAGATCCAGCCTCGGCGGTGGCGACCATCTCGGCCAGGGTCTCTGGTGCGTGCAGACTTTCCAGCAGCACCGTGCAGTGGGCCACGGCCGTATGCTCCAGACCCAGGCCTTCGGGCGTCTTGGCCTTGATGCCCACCTCGCCGGGCTTGATTCCCAGCAACTGAGCGACGCGCTCGCGCAGCTCTCCGCCGATGGGCGCGATCTTGGGTTGCGCCATGATCAGAACGGTGTCGATGTTGACGATACGGTAGCCTGCGGTGGCTACCTCTTCCAGCGCGGTCTGCAGAAAGACGTTGGAGGCCGCACCCTTCCAGCGTGGGTCGTTGGGCGGAAAGAAGGTACCAATGTCGCCCGCCGAGACCGCGCCCAGCAACGCGTCTGTGATGGCATGCAGTAGCACGTCGCCGTCGGAGTGGCCGGCGAGCCCTTCGCTGTGCTCGATGGTCAGCCCGCCGATGATCAGGGGAATGCCCGCCTGAAAGGCGTGCGAGTCAAATCCATAGCCGATCCGCATACTCATCGATTCGCCCCCTCCGATGACCCATTCGTGGCTGTTCGCAGGTAGAACTCGGCAAGCTCCAGATCTCCCGGCTGTGTGATCTTGAGGTTCCTGGGTGAGCCCGGGACGACAGCCACTTCGATTCCCGCGCGCTCCAGCAGGCTGGATTCGTCGGTGCCGGTGAACTCGTCCGCGGCAGCCTCGGCGAAGACTCGCCGCAGCAGTCCGCAGCGCGCTCCCTGCGGTGTCTGGGCCTGCACAATCCGCTCTCGCGGAATGGTCGCAGTCACGATGGCTCCGTGCGCCGTCCGCTCCACCTGCTTGATGGTATCCACCGCGGGCAGGCCGACGATGGCAGCGCCATGCCCGGCGACCGCATCGATCGTTCTCTCGATTGTGCCTGCGTCGATCAGGGGGCGCGCCGCATCATGCACCAGCACCACGTCGTCGTCGCTGCAGCTGTTCTGGGAGACAAGCAGCGCCAGCGCATTCGACACCGACTGCTGACGCTGGTCGCCCCCTTCCACCACATGAACCTTGCTGCCCAGTCCGAACTTGGCAATCTGCGCCTGTACGCGCTCCATCTCCGTGCCGCGCACCGCTACATATATGGCCACAACGCGCTGGACCGCGAGGAATGCACGCAGGCAGTGCACCAGCACAGGCACGCCGGCAATGGTTAGAAACTGTTTCGGAGTGGACGCGCCGCCCGCCGTGCTGCCCGCGGACATCCTTGTCCCAATCCCGGCCGCCGGAAGAATCACAAATACTCGCATAGCCCACGAAGTATAACAAGATAGCCGCAACTTGAGCCGCAAATATGCAGCCAACCACACCCCATCTGCGTCGCGAAGTACCATTAGTGGCGATGGCAAACTCCGCGCCCACGATTGACCGCATCCACATACGCCCCGGCGACCGCATCTGCGCCGCTATCTCCGGAGGCGCGGATTCGGTGGCGATGCTGCTGCTGCTTCATGCCGCCAACGCCCTGCCGCGCAACTCTCTCGGCGTGGGACTTTCGGCTGTCCACGTTCACCATGGCCTGCGAGGAGAGGAAGCGGACGGCGACCTCGCGTTTGTCCAGGAACTCTGCGCGCGGCTTGAAGTGCCTCTGCACATCCAGCGCGCCGACGTTCCCGGTCGCGTCGCGCGGAGCCGCGAGGAAGGCGAGCCTGAGAGCATCGAGGAGGCTGCGCGTGTTGTACGCTACGAGTTTTTTGAGCAGCTCATTGCCGATGGCCGCGCCGACTCCGTGCTCACCGCGCACACCCTGGACGACCAGGCTGAGACCGTCCTGATGAAGCTGCTGCGCGGAGCCTGGACTGAGGGGCTGAGCGGAATCTATCCTGTCGTCCTCGTCCGGAACGCTGCCCACCCCGGTAAGATTCTTCGCCCGTTGCTCGGCGTGCGCCGGGTCGAGCTCATTGCCTATCTCGAATCGCGCAACCAGGGCTGGCGCACGGACTCCACGAACGCCGATGAAGCCTTCACGCGCAACCGCGTGCGCCACTCTATGCTGCCGTACCTACGAGATTTCAATCCAGCGGTCGACCAGGCGCTGGCCAACCTGGCCGAGCTGGCGCGCGAGGACGAGTCGCGCTGGCAGTCCGAGCTTGGGCGCATTCTGCCCCAATTGCTGCTGCCGGGCCGGCCGGTCCGCGGCGGCGGGCGGGGGGTCAGCACCGCGCCTGGCGCTCCCAACTCAGTTGCCATCGAGATCGACCGCCTGCGTTCGCTCGATCCTGCCATGCGCCGCCGCGTCGTGCGCGCTGCCGCACGTCAGCTAGGCGTGCGGCTAAGCTTCGACGAGACGGCCCGCCTGCTCATTCTGGCGGGTCTCCTATCGAATTCAAACAACGGAGCCTCCATCGTTGCCGCGCGCAACGGCTCCCTTCTCCACCTTGCCGGCCAGTTACGCGCCCAACGCACCCCTCGCGAACTTCGCCTCTTCCGCGAGCCGCAACTGAAGAGCCCAAAGAACATCTGACCTCTTCCACTCACGACACCCGCGAAGTTTTTTACTTTTACGCGACGCGTCAGCAACACCACAAAAGTTGCAAATTGAAACATAACTATGATTGCTCACCTGCACATAGTCCCTATTTACCGCGTCATTGCGTCTCCGTTCAGAGTAGAATCTTTTTACCTGACGCGGTATGTAGACGGACCGGGTTGTCGACTCTTGCCGAACAACTGGAACCCTACCGTCCGCAGGCGCGTCTAATGAGCAGCAGGCTTCGGCGCACATAAGCCCATCTGCCGGGTCGAAGGCCACACCGTACGCCCCAGTAGCCAGGTGTTTCAGGCCGAAAGAATGAGGAAACGCGATTGAATTCGACCGTCAAGCAGCTCGTTATATGGGTGTTCCTAATCACAGGCGTGATATGCCTATACACCTTTGTCGGCAAAAACATGGGCTCTCCCAAGGAGACCGCCGTCACTTTCAGCGACCTGCTGGCCAATGCGAATGCAGGCAAGGTGGCCGAAGCCACCATCGACGGCACGACGTTGGTGGGCCACTACACCAATAAGGACCAGTTCCGCACCGTCATTCCGGCCAACTACCCGGACCTATACAAGATTCTGGACGACAACCACGTCGCCATCACCATCAAGGACCCGAACTCCAACGCCTGGGTCAACGCGCTGATCAACATCGCTCCCTTCCTTCTCCTGCTTGGTCTGTGGTTCTTCCTGCTGCGGCAGATGCAGTCCGGCGGCAATAAGGCCATGAGCTTCGGCAAATCCCGAGCCCGCCTACTCTCCATGCAGCAGAAAAAGATCACCTTCAAGGACGTCGCCGGCGTTGATGAGGCCAAGGAAGAGCTGAAAGAGATCATCGAATTCCTGCGCGAGGCGCAAAAATTCCAGCGCCTGGGCGGCCGCATACCCAAGGGAGTCCTGCTGGTTGGGCCTCCGGGAACTGGCAAGACTTTGCTGGCCCGCGCCGTCGCTGGCGAGGCGAATGTTCCGTTCTTCAGTATTTCAGGCTCCGACTTTGTGGAGATGTTCGTCGGCGTTGGCGCCAGCCGCGTGCGAGACCTGTTTGAGCAGGGCAAGAAGAATGCTCCCTGCATCATCTTCATCGACGAGATTGACGCAGTCGGGCGTCACCGGGGCGCAGGCCTGGGCGGCGGACATGACGAGCGCGAGCAGACCCTGAATCAATTGCTGGTGGAGATGGACGGCTTCGAGTCCAACGACGGCGTCATCCTTATCGCCGCCACCAACCGGCCCGACGTACTCGACCCCGCGCTGCTTCGCCCAGGCCGCTTCGATCGCCGGGTGGTGGTCGATCGCCCAGACATCCGTGGCCGGGAGGAGGTTCTGCGGGTCCATGTGAAGAAGGTTCCCATGGCCGAGGACGTCAATCTGAACATTCTGGCGCGCGGTACTCCGGGTTTCTCCGGCGCCGACCTTGCCAACATGGTCAACGAGGCCGCCTTGACAGCTGCGCGATACAATCGCAAGTCTGTTCATATGTTCGACTTCGAGGTGGCCAAGGACAAGGTTCTGATGGGCGCCGAGCGCAAGTCCATGCTGCTCTCCGACGACGACAAGAAGGATACCGCCTACCACGAGGCCGGTCACGTCCTAGTGGCGGCCAAGCGCAGCCACTCCGACCCATTGCACAAGGTCACGATCATACCGCGCGGTATGGCGCTGGGCGTTACCATGCACCTGCCAGAAGAGGACAAGCACACCGTAACCAAGGATTATCTGGACACGCAACTTGCCATTCTGATGGGAGGACGCTGCGCCGAGGAGATCTTCATGCACCGCAAGACCACTGGCGCAGGCAACGACATCGTGCGCGCGACGGAGTTGGCCCGCAAGATGGTCTGCGAGTACGGCATGAGCGACCTTGGACCGCTGACCTATGGCAAAAAAGAGCAGGAGGTCTTCCTGGGCCGCGACATCGCCCAGTCTCGCGACTACTCCGACGACACCGCCAAGCAGATTGACGTGGCCGTGCGGGCCTTCGTCGATGAAGGTTACCGCTCTGCCTATCAGATACTCGAGGAGAACGCCGATATCATGCACCGTATGGCGGCTGCGCTGCTGGAACGCGAGACCCTCGACCGGGCCGAGATTGACCTCATCATCGAGGGCAAGGAGCTGCCGCCCTTCAAGTCGCCGCTAGCCTACGCCGACCCCGGACCGAGTGAAGGCCAGAAGGTCATCAAACCCGAGGCGGGCCGCAAGCCGGGCTTCGGTGAAGGCCGTCCCAGCCCCGCATAGATTGTGTTCAGTCGAGAAAATCATGAGGCGGCCTTCAGGTCGCCTCATTTGTTTACCAGGAACCCAAGGATGCCTATGCTAACCCGTCCCGCGCTACTGCTCCGCATTGAAGAGGCCGCGATGCTTACTATGGCCGTTCTTCTCTATGCCCACTTCCACTTTAGTTGGCCGCTCTTCGCAATACTCTTTCTGACGCCGGACCTCTTCATGCTTGGTTACCTGCTAAATCCTCGTACCGGTGCGGCCATTTACAACTTGGGACACGTCATTTTCATCCCACTTGCCCTATTCGTAATTGGCCAGGGCACGCATCGACCGTTGCTGACTTCGATCTCCGTCATCTGGTTCAGTCACATTGCCTTCGATCGCCTGCTCGGCTATGGGTTGAAATATCCGGCACACTTTAAAGACACTCACCTGCAACACCTCGACTCAGTGCGACAATAGAACCACCACGAATGCGCATTCTGTCTCCAGTCGCGGCGCGCCGTTTCATCCGATTACTGACACTTACTTTTTCGCTTCCGTTCGCCGGCTGCGGCTATCACACTGCCGGCTCGGCCACGCACATTCCAGCCAATGTGCGCAGCATCGCTGTACCTGTCTTCGCTACCCATTCCCAGGCCTACCACACCGAGATGGCGCTGACCCAGGCCGTGGTTCGTGAGCTGGATACACGCACCCGATACCGCGTTCTTGCCGGCGGGGCAGGCGCCGATGCAGTACTCAGCGGCACCATCCTTACCCAGACATCGGTGCCGCTTACCTATGACTCCACCAGCGGCGAAACCTCCAGCTACCTGGTCACCATCACGGTGAAGGTGGTGCTGACCGCGCGCGACGGTCGCGTCCTGTACCAGAACGACGCGCTCAGCTATCGAGAGCAATACCAGTCCACGCAGGACCTTACCGGCTTTATCCGCGAAGATCCCGCCGCCGTCAACCGCCTAGCCCGCGACTTTGCCCATGCCCTGGTCGGCGATATGCTGGAGTCCTTCTGATGCCCGCGCCCAGCCCATCCCGCGCCACTCCGCTGAAGAGCTTTGCGTCGACGGACCGCTTTCTTGAGGAGATTACTTCGTCCGTGACGCTGCGTCCCGGCTACGTCCTGCTGGGCGACGAGGCATTCCTCTACCAGCGTTGCCGCCAGGGAGTGCTGGCCGCGCTGGCTCCGCCCGAGGCCCGCGACTTCTCTCTGCATGACTTCGACCTGGCCGACACCCCCATCTTCGAGGTACTCGACTGCGCGCAGACTCCGTCGCTGATGGCGCCGTTCCAGGTCCTCTTTGTGCGCAACCTGAAGCTGCTGTATGGCCGCGGCTCCCGCAAGGCCGAGTTCGCCGCCATGGACGCCTACTTCCGCAGCCCCAACCCTCAGGCTGTGCTGCTGTTCGTCGCCGATCATCTGCGCATACCGACGGACCTGCGACGAATGGATTTTCAAGATAAGGAACGCTACGACCGAATCCGCGAGACGCTGGGCGACTGGTGCGGCATGGTCGAACTGGCGCGCGTGGCGGAGTCCGATGCGGTCCGCTGGGTCGCGCAGGAGGCCGAGTCACGCGGCATCCGCTTCGACCCGGACGCGGCGCGCGAGTTGGTGGACGCGCTTGGCGCGGACATGATGCTGGTTGCCAGCGAGATGGAAAAACTCTGCCTGTACGTTGGCGGCAGCGGGAGTTTGGAAGGCAAGAACCACATCACGCTGGGCGACGTGGAGACGATGGTTCTGGCGGCCAAGCAGCGGTCGCTATACGAACTGACCGACGCGATATCGCAAAAAGACCGCACGCGTGCGCTTCTGTTGCTGCATGGCCTGCTGAACGCGTCGGATGGCGGCGAGGACGCGGCCATCGGCCACCTGTATATGCTGGCGCGCACCTTCCGCCAGATGCTCATCATTCTGGAGAAGAACGTGCGCGACTCGCGAGCCATTTGGGCGGTGCTGTGGCAGGGCTTCCGCATGCCGCCGTTTGCGGCCGAAGACCTCATTCGGCAGGCTCGCCGTTATAAGTCTCGGCGAGAGCTGACACGCGCGCTGCGCTTGGTGGCCAAAGCGGATTTGGAGTTGCGCAGCTCCCCGGCCAACAAGCTGCTGGTGCTGGAGCGCCTGATCCTCGCGCTGGCCGCCGAGCCTGCCGCAACGATTCATGCCGCTACGTATCAGTTCGCAATGGAGCTGTAGGGAAGGGCCATCGCCGCTAACGTGCACATCTCCGATGTGCGCATACTGGGTGGAAAACTCTGAGCGCTGACAGTGCCCGTCGTTGCTTTCAGTGCTTAGTGCGCTATAAGATTCGGCGGTGTGGTTCAGGCCTGCGCGCGGAAGGTCCAGCGCTGACGGCGGGCTGAATCAGGGCTGGATAACACCATGAGGGCGAAGCGTATGAAGAGCACACGAATAGGCCTGCTACTGGCGGGCATGATTGTTGTTGTAACCAGCTTGCTGCCGGCATTGGCGCAGGCGCCGCCGCCGATCCGGGTCTCCGACAACCACAGGTTCCTGGTGACACAGGATGGCAAGCCATTCTTCTACCTGGCCGATACCGAGTGGGGTTTGTTCCATATGACCCGCGAAAACATTGACCTCTACATGAAAGACCGCGCGGCCAAAAAATTTACCGTCATACAGGCCATTGTGGCCCACTACGGCGGTTTGGACAGGACCAACCCATACGGCGCTTCGGTATTTATCAAAGGTACCAAGGCGGAACCGAACCCGGAGTACTTCAAGAACGTCGATTATGCGGTGGACAAAGCCAACTCGCTCGGTATGTATGTTGCCCTCGTGGCCATATGGGGCAAGGAGTACGTCAACGAGAAGACTTCCGTGCTGGATACCACCAGCGCATTCAACTACGGCAAGTTTCTGGGTACGCGTTACCGCGATAAGCGGGTGATGTTTGTGTTGGGAGGCGACTGGTACCCTGTGGGCACGGAAGACATCTGGCGCGCGTTGGCGGCGGGGATCACGGCGGGCGACGGCGGCGCGCATCTGAAGACATACCATCCGACCGGGATCCAAAGCTCCAGCCGATGGTTCCAGAACGATGCCTGGCTGGACTTCAAC
This sequence comes from Acidobacteriaceae bacterium, assembly GCA_035510935.1. Taxonomy (GTDB): domain Bacteria; phylum Acidobacteriota; class Terriglobia; order Terriglobales; family Acidobacteriaceae; genus Edaphobacter. Next base: position 3,700 of record DATKGA010000045.1, on the reverse strand, counting down.
ATGGTGCAGTCGCGCCATATCGTGTTGAACCGGTCGTACGAGTTGATCGCGCAGGATTGGGACAAGACTCCCATCAAACCCGTGGTCGAAGGCGAGTCGACCTATGAGGGAATCGACGACGATCTGGTTGCGTATAAACCTGGCGTGCCGATCATACGCGACCTGGACGTGCGCCGAGTGGCCTACTGCTCCGTATTCGCCGGGGCCGCGGGATACGCTTACGGAAGCCAGGGCGTGTGGAATTATCAGGACCCATCTCCGGGCGTTCCCGCCCGCACTGGCTCGGCCTATGGCCTGCCTGAAGTTCCTCTGCAGGATGGATTGAAGCGACCGGCAGGCTCTGAGATGCAGTACCTGCGAGCCCTGATTGAGTCACGGCCCATGCTCACCCGGATTCCCGACCAATGGCTCATCGTCAGCGACCCCATGAGCACAACCGAACGAATCCAGGCCACACGCGCTTCGGATGGAAGCTACATCTTTGTCTATACCTCTACAGGCAAACCGGTGCGGGTGAGGCTGCGAGATAAGATATTCGACACAATGTCGGGCAAGGCATACAAGGCCTGGTGGTACGATCCGCGGACTGGCGCCGCGACTCTGATCGGGCAGTTTCCGCGGACGGAGGCTGGAGACAGAGAATCGGATGTACACCGCGGCGATATCAGCCGCGAATTCACGCCGCCCTCCAGCGGCCCTGGTAACGACTGGGTCCTGGTGTTGGACGACGCCGAGAAAAACTTCCCACCGCCGGGCGCGAAGTTCCAGCAATAGACTGTTCCTAGCGGAGCACAATTCGTTGCAGGAGAGGCAACCCAGCGGCGGGGAGACGCCTGCCGCCTGATACCATCGAATCGGCACATAACCATGTCCGAAGTCGATCCCCAGAAACCCATACGCGTTCGCATTGCTCCTTCACCCACCGGCGACCCGCACGTTGGCACGGCCTATATCGGCCTGCTCAACTTCCTATACGCCGGCCAGCGCGGCGGTAAGTTTGTGCTGCGCATCGAGGACACCGACCGCGCCCGCTTCGTCTCAGACTCCGAGCAGATGATCTTCGACGCGCTGCGATGGCTCGGCCTGGAGTGGGACGAGGGCCCAGACATTGGCGGTCCGCATGGTCCGTATCGTCAGTCGGAACGCACCGCAATCTACCGCGAGCATGTCGAGCTGCTGCTCAAATCCGGCCACGCCTATCGCAGCTTCGAGACCGCCGAAGAGTTGGACGCGATGCGCAAGTCGCAGATCGCCGCCAAGCTGCCGCCACGTTACAACGGCGCGCACCGCGAGCTGAGCTCGGCACAGATCGCCGCGTTTGAGGCCGAGGGACGCCCTGCGGTCGTTCGCCTTAAGGTACCGGTGGATGGCGATACCGCTTTCCGCGACGAACTGCGCGGGACTATTACGTTCTCCCACAACAACGTGGACGACCAGGTGCTGCTCAAGTCCGACGGCTTCCCCACCTACCATCTGGCGAATGTGGTGGACGACCACCTGATGCAGATCAGCGACGTGATACGCGCCGAGGAGTGGATCTCGTCCACGCCCAAGCATGTCCTGCTGTACAAGGCCTTCGGCTGGGAGTTGCCGCGCTTCTGGCACATGCCGCTCCTGAGGAACATCGATAAAAGCAAGATCTCCAAGCGCAAGAACCCCGTCTCGCTGATCTACTACCGCGAGAGCGGCTTTCTGCCCCAGGCAATGCTGAACTTCCTCGGCCTGATGGGCGGAGGCATGGCGCAGCCCACGGAAGAGGAGATCGTCTCGAAGGGCATCCACATCAAGCAGGGCGACATCTTCTCGCTCTCGGAGATGCTGGACAAGTTTGACTTCCAGCGCATCTCGCTGGGCGGGCCGGTCTTCGATCTCACCAAGCTGAAGTGGCTCAATGGTGAGTATCTGCGCGCGCTGACGCCCGAGGGATTCTTCCAGGCGCTGCGCGCAACTGTCTTCTCCGACGACTATCTGCGCCGGATTGCGCCGCTGGTGCAGACGCGCATCGAGACGCTGTCCCAGTTTGGCGAGATGACCGACTTCTTCTTCAAGGACGATGTAATGCCCGCGCCCGAGGTCTTCGTTCCCAAGGCACACACCCTGGAAGAGACGCTGGCCTTCGCCGCCGATCAGCTAGCAGTGCTGGAAGCCACGCCCTTCGCACACGAAGACTTGGAGGCTGCACTGAAGCAACTTGGCACCGATAAGCAGTGGCCGGTGAAGGACAACTTCATGCTGCTTCGCGCCATACTGACTGGCAAGACGTCCAGCCCGCCGCTGCTGGAGAGCCTGATTGTGTTCGGCAGGGCGCGCGCGCTGGACCGGATGCGCCGCTTCCTGGAGACGCAAAAGCGTCTCGCCGCAGCCAGAAAGTAAGCATATAGTTGCTGCTTCGCCGTCCTGCGGCCGCAGCTTCGGGTCAGGCGCCGAAGGCGTTAGGGTTGCTGGGGTGCGGGGGCCGATGAGGGATTCAGTTTTCCGGCCGCGGTGAGGCCAGCCGCGCCCTTGGGGTCCTTGTCCTTCAGGCTGGCGTAGATCTTCCGGGCGTCGTCAGCCTTGCCCTCCGACTGGTACAAATCGGCAAGCTGAAGCTGCGCCATGCCATAGGGAACCGTGCTGGCCGACTTGGCGCTGAGCTGGTTGTAGAGGTCGATGGCCTGGGGATCGCGACCTGTATCGTGATAAAGCTGTGCGAGCGCGAACTTGCCCAAGGCGGCCAGGTTACTGTCCCAGCTTCCAGCCACCTTCTTTAGCGTGTCTTCGGCCTGCGGGTTCTGCCCTGCCTCGACGTAGGTAAGGCCGGCGAAGTAGAGCGCGTTGCGGCCGTCGGGCGTCATGCCGTACTTGTCTGCAACGGCAAGGAAGAGCGCGTTGGCGGCCTTGGCCCGCTCCGCGATGGAGGGATAGGTGGTGACGCCGGGCGGCACGGCTTGTCCGGCCTGCGCCAGCGGCGTCTGGTATGCCTGCATGGCTGCGCCGAAGGCGACCGAGGCGGCCTCCGAACGGCTGTTGTAGACAACCACGCTGATTATGGCGACGAGGATCACCCCCAGCAGAATCCCGCCGTTGACGATCAGTGACTGGCGGTTCTCGCTGGCCCACTCCAGACCGTGGGTGGTGGTGGTAACGAACTTGTCTTTCTTGAGGGCTGCCCTGGTTTGCTGGTCCACTGTGTCTGCTTCCTTTGTGCTCGAGCTGGTGCTGCTCTCGGGCTGAACTTGCTTCTGATGTTGCGCCGGTCTCTCTATCGAACTGTGAAGAGATGCGGTCGCGCCGAGATCGGGATCCCCGGCCATCTTTCTGGCTGGGGCGACCAGGCGCAACCCATCAAGTCTATCAGCCGGCGCGCCGGTGGTGCTAGACTGCGCGCAGGATGCAGCGGATCGACAGAACAATCCGGACGGCGGTGTGCGCGGCGGTGATGGCTGCGGCATGTGCGGCGGCGATGGGCCAGACGGCGACTGACTTGGCGGCGAAGGCAGTGGCAATCGACCAAAAGCCGCCAGTGATCGACCAACAGCCATTGGCGCAGCAGATTGCGGCGCTGGTTGCTCAGCCTGCGGTCGCCCGCGCGCACTGGGGCGTCGTGGTGACGACGCTCGACGGCAGGCCGATCTATGGATTGAATGAGGGGCAGTTGTTTCGGCCTGACAGTAACGCCAAGCTCTTCACCACCGCCGCTGCGATGGCGCTGCTCGGGCCA
>DATKGA010000044.1:0-5989 GCA_035510935.1 Acidobacteriaceae bacterium | reverse complement strand
GGAGGGTCAGAATATTCGGATTTCAAAGATCGAGGTTGGGGGAACCCGTTGCGGCCCATCTTCGCGGACCTGGGTACGGGCCTCCTTACGCAATGTGAGGATAGCACGGCGGCGACGGAAATGGGCTTAGCGATTGGCGTTGGGCATTTGTTTTCAGTGGATCGTGGTAGTGTCGAGTTGTGTGATCGATAGAGGTTTCTTCAGCTTGCGGCCTGCGTTGTTGCCCGAGCGAACTGCTGTTCGGCCCGCAAGCTGATGAAACCGATCGATGAACTAAACCGCACCCCAGTGCTGGTTCTTTATTGGGGTTTGTTTGGCGGAGTTGGGAACTGCGGGGTGGGAGAAGGTTGCGTGAGGTCGCTGCGAGATGGTTTGAAGCAGTGCGCGGCTGTTGGAAAACGCAAAGATGGGGTGCCTGGGAGGGCCCAGGTAGTCAGCCGGCGGGGTGCCGGAGGAGTGGTTGAGGAGTGGGCGCACACTTCCGGGGAGCCCTGCCTGGAAGGCAGCGCGAGCGCCCTGGTCACGGCAGCGGGGAAGGTCATGAAGTGTCCATCCGGAGGCAGCGACAGGGCGGCAGAATCTCGATGCGAACCATGGTTCCGATCCCGCACTCGGGACACAGCCGCAGGTTCTTGCCGGTCAGGGCCGCATAAAAATCCCGGTAATCCTGGGGAACGGAAAGCAGGTCCGCCAGGGGAGCTGCTAGCTGTTGTCGGCAGAGCTGCAGCTTCGCCTTCCGGTGGCAGTTGGCCAGCAAGCCAAAGTAGCGGATGCGCTGAAAGCCGGGCGGCAGCGCATGTTGCAGGAAGCGGCGGATGAACTCTGCGGCGGGGACCGTCGTTACCTTCTGCTGTTCCGGGTGCCGGTAGTCTTTCCAGCGAAACGAAACTTGGCCGTCTTCCAGCGCTACGAGGCGCTGGTTGGAGATGGCTACGCGATGGGTGTAGCGGCCGAGATACTGGATCACCTGGGGCGGTCCGCCGAAGGGCGGCTTGGCGTAAACCACCCATTCGGTTTGGCGGACTGGCGCCAGGGATGCAGCGAAGGCGGAGGCTTCGCGCAACGGTTCCAGATCGGAGAAGAACTGGAGTTCACCGTCGGCATAAGCCTTTTCGAGAGCCTCCAGAAAGAGGCGGCGGAACAAGCGGCTGAGCACGCGCACGGGAAGAAAGAAACCGGGGAGGCAAGCTTTCCACTCCCCATCGGGGGTGAGACCTCCGCCGGGAACCACGCAGTGCAGATGGGGATGCAGATGCAGGTTCTGCCCCCAAGTGTGCAGCACGGCGAAGAAGCCCATCTCCGCGCCCAGGTGCTGGGGGTCGCGGGCAATGGTGAGCAGCGTGGCCGCCACGGTGCGGAACAAGATTTGATAGACGACCTCTTGGTTGTAGAAGGCGATGGCGGCAATCTGTTCCGGCACGGTGAAGACCACGTGGAAGTACTCGACCGGCAGCAATTCGGCAAGGCGCTGCTGGATCCAGCGCTCCCGCGCCAGGCCCTGGCACTTGGGACAATGCCGGTCCCGGCAGGAACGATAGACGATGCGCGTGTTTTGGCAGTGGTCGCACCATTCGACGGCGCCGCCCAGTGCGGCGGTACGGCAGTTGACGATGGCCTGCATGAGGCGGTGCTGGTGCAGGGGCAAGGCATGCGTCTGCCGGTAGGCCGCGCCGTGTTGTCGAAAGATGTCGGCCAACTCGGGAGTCGGCCCGTTCATAGCGCGTGGTTAGGATGCGGTCTGGGCCTTGGCCCTGGGGCGGCGGCCGAGCTTCTTACGGGCCTCCAGGCGATCCAAAGGACTTTCGGTGCCGCCGATGACGCGCGTGGATACCTGGGTGTAGTGCGCGGTGGTGTCGATCGAGCGGTGCCCGAGCAGCACCTGGATGACGCGGATATCAGTGCCGTTCTCTAACAGATGGGTGGCAAAGCTGTGCCGGAGCGTATGGACGGTGATGCGTTTGCGCAGACCGGCTTGGCGGGCGGCATCGTGGCAGGCTTGCTGCAGGGAGGCCGGCGTGAGATGCGCAGGGACACGCCAGCCGGGAAACAGCCATTCGACGGGGCGGGCGGCGCGATACCAGGCGCGCAAGACTTGCAGCAGACGCGGGGACAGCATGGCATAACGATCCCGCTGGCCCTTGCCCTTTTCGACACGCAGCAGCATGCGTTGCGAATCGATGTCGGCGACTTTGAGGGCCACCACCTCGGAGACGCGCAGGCCGGCGCCGTAGGCCACCATAAGCGCAGCGCGGTAGCGGATGCTGGGGACGTGGTCGAAGAACAGCGCCACTTCCTGTTGGCTGAGAATGATAGGCGCGTTTTTGGGAATGCGGGCGCGCAGCAGGCATCCCGTGTCGAAGGGCGCCTCCAGGGTGACGCCGTAGAGGAACTTGGCGGCGGAAAGAAATTGGTTGACCGAATCTGCGGAGTAGCGGCATTCGTTGGCCAGGTAGACTTGATACTGGCGAAGGTCTTCCAGGTTCAGATGCTCCGGGCTGGTTTGATAAAATCGCGCCAGACCGGTAATATGATGCAGATAGCTTCTCTGCGTCTGGGGCGCAAGGTTGCGCAGTTGCATGTCTTCGATCATGCGTTTTCGTAACGGTGTCATGCGATAGCTCCCGATTCAAATTGGATTGGTCTATTTGGGAATAAACCTGATCCAGTTTGCCTCAGGAGCTTCGCGCCACGCTACGTTGGCACTTGGCAGGATGTTCGATGACGGCCTACCGCGCAGCGGTTTAGTTGTGTGCTGGGCATGCTCAGCAGCTTGGGGGTGCAAGTCCCCCGCCCAACCTGATGGAGGTGAAGGGCTAGTGATAACGCAAGGGCTACCGCCGCGAGGTGGGGTCTGAAAGAAGCATGGATCAAATGTGCGAGTCGATGGACAAAAACCGGATATAAGGCGCGAGTGCCGGACGAGCGGGCGACTTACCGCGAAGTCCATATCCATCAAGGGTGCGAAGCGTAGATCCGGCGGCTGTGCACAGAAGGCGGCTGAGCTTACCCCAGGAGATCTGCCCTGTGTCCGGGAAACGGACTGAGGCTGCCGGGAGGCACCCTGATCGCAGGGCAGAAGTCAGCAGAGGGCATATTAGGTCGTGACGTCGGCAAGGCTAGTGTAGTGCGTCAGAAGTTCGCTAACGCAGTTCGCAATAGGATGGGCGAGTCCGTTTGGTGGTCCATGGGCGCCCTTCAGCGCCTTTGTCATAGCATCCGACCGTGGGTGTGCGGATTGCGGCATCTGGTGGGTTGTCGTTAGGACCGATCATTGAGCACCAGGCTGGCGTGTCGCAACTCGAAGGATTAGGCGCCTGGCGATTGGTGGTGCTTGGGACGGGGGTTGACGAAGAGATTCCTCCGGTGACCCGTGCGGCTTTCGGATCCATCGGAATCTCAGTGGTTTGGCTTTGGTCAAAACAGTCGCTGTCGGAACCGACTCAGGCGGGGCTGGCGACCACTCCCGATTCAGTCGAAAGATAGCGCTCGATACTTTCCAGCGCGCGCGATTCCTTGTGGAGACCACCCTGCGCCTTCAGTGCGAACCAGGCCCGCTTCACCTTTTCCAAAATGTCGCGGGCTTTGGCCGTCCAAATGTACGGCTTGGGCTTGCGGTTGTGTTGGGCGATGTAGGTCTGGATGGATTGCTCCAATTCGCGAACGCTGTGAAAGACCCCACGCCGCACGCACTTGTCGGTGAGATCGCGGAAGAAGCGCTCCACCTGGTTGAGCCAGGAGGAACTGGTGGGAGTGAAATGCAAGTGGAAGCGCGGATGTTTCTTTAGCCATGCCCGCACCTCGGGAGTCTTGTGCGTCGAGTAGTTATCCAGGATCAAGTGCACGTCCTTGTCACCGGGCGTCTGTTTGTGGATCAACTGCAAAAATCGAATCCAGTCCCGATGATTATGCGTGGGCATGAAGGTGCTGATGATGTTGCCATCGGCCACGTTCATGCCGGCAAACAGCGTGGTCGTCCCGTGACGCTTATAGTCGTGCGTCATGGTTCCACAGCGGCCCTTCTTCCAAGGCAGCCCGGGTTGCGTCCGGTCCAAGGCTTGGATCTGGGTCTTTTCATCCACCGCAATCACCACCGCCCCAGCCGGAGGATTCAGATACAGAGGCACTACATCGGCCAGTTTTTCGGCAAAGCGCGGATCGTTACTCAACTTGAAACTCTTCACGCGGTGCGGTTTTAGACCGTGCGCCCGCCAAATCCGCCCGATGGTCGAGGGGCTCACCGCGGCCACTGGGGCCAAGGTGCGGGTGCTCCAGTGAGTGGCGGCGACGGGAGTCGATTGTGTGGTCAGGCGGACGATCTCATCGGTGCGGGCGAGGCTGATGGTGCGCGGCCTTCCGGAGCGGGGAGCGTCTTTCTCGATCCCAGCCATTCCGTGTTCGGCGAATCGATTCCGCCAGAGGCTCACGGTCTGCCGTACGAGGCCCACTGCCTGGGCGATTTCCCGATCGGATTTGTGCGCGGCGGCGAGCAAGACGATGTGGGCGCGCTGGACCAACGATGCGGGCAGAGTGCGACTCCGCGCGAATCGCTCCAGATCGTCGTGTAGTTCCTGGCTTAACCAAATCTTGGTTCCTCTCATGGTGGGTTAGCTCCTCGGTTTCCTCGGTTTGGGCTTCTTGGCGGCGGCGCGCGACTGATCTCGCTGCAAGGCGAGGAGTTGGGCGTTGACCGTAAAGATCTCGGCGACGGCTTCTTTAAACTGGCGGGCTTGTTCCACGCGCTGGCGGACGGAGTCGACCCAGTCGGAGGGAACCTTCTCCACGCGCTTTTGACCGTCCAGCATGAAGGTGAGCGACCAAGCGGGATGACCCTGACCGTCGGCGCAATGACAAGAGGGCTTGCCGCACCTGGAATGGGACAGAGCCAAAGACCCGGGGAGGCCGGCAGGGGGGAGTTGGAGTTGACCGAGAAGTTGCTGGATGCGGCGTCGGAGGCGGGCGGCTTGGGAGCCTTTGGGTGGGAGGGGCGGCCTATTCATTCTAGATGTAATAATACATCTAGAATACCGAGAGGTCAAGTGGAAAAGATGAAAAAGTGGAACATCACGAAACGCAAGAGAGGAATCCGGGCGCGGCTAGCGTGAAAACGTCGTCCGGGGCAGGGAGGCCAGAATCAGCCGGATCAACCGAAGCCGCTATTCAACCGTCGTTACCGGTTCGCAGCCAGTGTTAACGAACTTCTGACGCACTACACTAGTATCGTCGCCCGGTATCTCCAGTCCGACGTACCGCGTCGTCATTGTCTCTCGTGTAATCGAGAAACTCACCAGGGGCACGTAGGTATCGAAGAGATGCTGCCCCGAGCCCAGCTTATATACCGACCACCACTCAGTTTCTTCCAGACCGCGTGAGACGACAAACAGCGCGTTGTCGAGAGTGCGGCCATCCGCGCCCGCGATTTTCAGGGTATATAGCGGCTTCTGCCGCGGATCTGCGCCCAGCGGCCAGGCTTCCAATGTAACGGTTGCCTCCATGCCGATGTCGCCGATGAACTGCTTCGAGTGTGTAGTCTTGCGCATCAGCAGACGTTCGTCGGGAGGCCGGCCGGGAACCTGAGTTCCCGTCACCTCGTGCGATATGTTCCGGATCTCGACGGTTTCGGAACCGTCCGCCGCAAAGAGGAGGTCGACCGTTGAGGGCGACTCCGCATGAATCGGCGGCCGTTGCTGCGCGTGGGCCAGCGATGTGAGCAAGAGGAGCGTGAGAGCTGGGGCGTGTGATGTCACACGGGCATGTTATCACTCGTCGTGCCAGTTGGGCTACTCCCGAAGCGTCCGGCCGGCGTGGGCCGGTTCCTCGAGCGACTTGAGCAGCGTATCGATGTTCGCCTGCACTTCAATCACGGTAGCCTCATTGCGCTCGAAGGTGGCGATCAGCACGCGCGTGGACTTATGCGACTTACTCGGCGGACCCATGAAGATGTAGGTCGCCTCCCCATCGTGCCGGGAATGCACACGCACCAGCGGATGCA
>DATKGA010000043.1:0-58976 GCA_035510935.1 Acidobacteriaceae bacterium | reverse complement strand
GGGAGGGATGAAGCAGTTTGCTTTCTGGGCTCCTCCCTCCGGAGCTGCCGCACCTGTAACGATCGTGGACGGCTCCCCGGCGCTGACTGAGACCGTCACGCCCACCGCAGTTCTTGACAACAACCAAACCTGCGCTATCTCGATCGCTGCGGTCAATTCCCACCAGGTGCCGTTCTTCATTCAGTCAGGCACGGGCGGCTTGCAGGAAGCGTTAAACCAGAACATGACTACGCCAGCCACCAACACTGTGATCTTGAACAGCGCGTGGTACCAGAGCGTGGGTACAGCGAATGCGCAGGCGGTTATCGCGGCGGCAAAGGGCAGCATAGAGCTTGGCCTGGTCGACGTAACCACGGTGCCGACCAGCTACTACTCGTGGAACGGCACGCAGTACATCGCAGTAGCCGCGGGCGGTGGGGCAAGCGCACCTGCAACCACGCTGGTCTACAAGGGCACTGGCGGACCGAACGGCATCATCCCTGCAACCCCTGGCGTCGACTATGTAATCCCTTCGGGCTCGATCACCGGCAACGCAGGCACCGCAACCAATGTTGCATACACCGGTCTGACGGGCCCAGTCACGATATGGAACCAGAACACCACCGGGTTAGCCGCAACCGCGAGCGCGTTAGCTGCAGCAGGGACGCCATGCATTATCGGCTATGCTGGCACGGGCGTTGATGTTCATGGCAACTCGCTAAACTGCCAAGCTATTGGAAGCGGAGGAGGCGGCGGCGGTCCCGGGAGCGCATTGCAACTCGGCGCTTACCTGACCTCCGGCAACACGGTCTCTGGCGCGCCTGGGCTCTATGCATTACAGCCAACCACGACACTGCTGCAAGCGAACGCCTTCTTTGCTGCGGCTCCCAGCGGCACGACCACGGCGATTCTTCCTCAGGGCATGGCGCAGCTGCCCTTTACTAACAATTCAGTGCACACGAAGGACCTCCGCCAGGGCGCGGACTATCTGCAGATTTCGCAATTCGGCGTCGTCTGCGATGGTGGGCAGACGCCCTTAACTGTATCGCTGACCGCAGGCTCCAATTTGGTAAGCGTGGGTTCGCTGATCGGAGCGGTAACGGATATCGGCAAGACGATGACTTTCACCGTGCAGACTGGCTACGGGTACCAGTCTCCGCAGTATTCGTGGACGCCCACGATCACGGCCTATACCTACCCCAACTTTTCACTTTCATCGAATGCGCCGTTCAACTTCAGCGGCTTCGCGCAACTGGGCACCGACAACTCCGCTCCCAACGCCGGCAATCCCGGGGGTGTGTCGAATATCCAGAATGCGATGAATAGCGCAGGCGGATCGCCACTGAGCATCCCTGTGGGCTGCAGAATGCTGGTCGCCCAGCCAATCGCATGGAACAACGGGCAGTCGCTCATCGGCCAGCAGGCGCAATTTGGCGGGTTTATTGGCGGCCCGGGGCAGGACATCCTACAGCAGCCGGACGCGTCAGGTCAGGGCAAGGCAACTGCTGCAGGCCTGCGTGTCGAGGATGTTGGCTTCACGCTTGATTCGGGCGTTGACCCCACGGGCATAGTTGGTGGACCGTGGACCAGCTACAACGCAGCCGGAACGCCGACCGTCCATACGCCGCTCTATCGCCCGCTTTACCAGCACACTCCGCTGGCAAATCAACCATGCGCGCCCGGGTGGGTACTGAATTGCACCAACGGTGTGGCCAGCACGGCACAGAACTCCTCGGTCATCTGCGTACCCACCGCGCTTGGCCGTGTGCCCGCAGTTGGGCAGACGATTATGTTTCCGTACTTCACCACGATATTCACGGCGACGGTCTCAAGTAACACGGGTGCTGGATGCTCGGCAGGGTTCACAGGCACAACGCTTTCGACTGCGCTGCCCAACACATCTGGGTACACGGTCGCGCAGGCAGAATGGTTCACCGGCACAGCGATACAAAGCACCACAACTACGATCCCGACCACGATCACGTATCCCCTGACTTTGACCCTGACGCTGTCGACCGCGCCGATCCCGGGCTTTGAGTCGAACTTCGCGCAGCATGGGCACATCAAAGTATGCGGCATCGAAGCCGATTACATGGGGAGCAATTCGTACGGCCCGTACACGGCCATCCTTCGCCGCGGCCCTGCGACCTCTGCCGGCTGTTCGGGCACCACGGTGATTGCGCCGATGAATCCGTGCCCGGCGAAGAACCTGTTTGGGAGCTCGTCCGATCAGCCGTGGCCCGTCATCCCATCGATCAACACCAACGACTCGACTCCGTCGGGCGCGAACTGGTTCCCAGGTGAATGCGGCGGTGCAGCAGCGCTGTCGTTCCCCACCGCCAACGCTCAGACCTTTGCGAACACTGGGCTGACGAACTCTTTCCTCGAGCACCTCTACTTCGGGACGACGCAGATACAGAACACGAATGGCACGCAAGACTTCTACTCTGCTTCCAATGCCGTCCCCTACGCCGTGGACATGGGTGGGTTCAACTCGAATGGCGTGATGTTTGGGATCATGCAGGGCGCCGCATCTGCTGGGCAGCATTATATCGGTCCTGTCGGCCCGACAGGCACGGGAAACCACATCCATGACATGTCATTCCGGGGAGCCTATCCGCTGGCCCTGGTCGACTTCCAGCAAAGCTTCATCGCCCGCCTGGACAACTACAGCACCGAGATTTCGCCTTATGACGGCACCGCAGTCGGCGCGACGACCTGTCTTTATCAGGGCTACACGCTGGATGAGCAGACCGGAAGCCTTGTGACTTTTAATGCGCAGAATCAGACCACTGTGGCCGCCTGCGAACCGGAGAACGGGTCTCACATCGAAGTAAACCCGTACGTGGTGGATGACGGTTTCGGCAACACCTACGACAATGTGGACTTTGAAGATGTGCCCACTTACTGGGGCGGCTCAGGCCACACCATCACGAATAGCCAGATGTCTCTGCCCGCACTGAACTATGGGGACAACAACGATCTCGGGGACCTGTCGGGCGGCAACTCGCAATACTTCACGAATGTCTGGAATGTTCACCCGCAGTTTTATAACTGGGGAACCAACTCCAAGTGCGAAGTCTATGCGGGTGGTGGCGGCCCTCCGACACACTGCGGGGCTGGCTTCGCTCAGGGCTACACGGGCCATTCGAACGAAGCGAGCATCACTGGGAACAACGTCCACCCCTACGAGAACGCGCTTGGCGGGATGATTCACCCGGGCGAGTGGAACACTAACTACTCATTCGACTCAGATCCAATGTCGGCGCAGAACGTGCAAGATCCGACCGAGCCATTCTGGGCAAACTATGCAGCCTGCAACCTTGGCGGTGCCGCCCTTTGCCGTCCCGAGTCATTCGATGGGTTCAACGGCTCTATCTACATCGGACCGCACCAGAGGCTGGTCGACGGCCCTTATGTCGCTTCCATGGACCTCAAGACCGTAGCGGCCGGCAGCACAGTTACGATTCAGATTTCAGCCTTTGATTCTGGCACTGGACAATGCTCGTCGGCGGGCAGCATTTCCTCGGGAACTTTTACGACTACGACAGCATGGCAACCATTCTCGTTTCCGGTGGACTTCACTGGTCGCGCGGGCTGCATCCTGCAAATTCAGTTCTATAACGCGACCACGACAGATCAGCTCAGGGTAGGCTACTTCAATTTCGTGCCTGTGCCTGGACAAGTACTGCTACCCACCGCATCACCGACCATTGGCGCATCGTGCTCAGGACCGAATGCCATCATCGGCAGCAATTCATCCGGTCCGCTTTCCTGCGTCGGCGGCCTGGTGGTTGCAGGTAGCGGCGGCGGGTCGATGGTCTACCCTGGCGCCGGAATACCCAATTCCACCGGCACGGCGTGGGGCACCAGCTACACGACCACAGGCTCAGGCACGGTAGTTCCGCTGCAGACCAGCCCGACCTTGATCACGCCCAACATTGGTGCAGCGACCGGAACTTCGGTCACCCTGACCAATGGAACCTTAAGCGGTATCAACGGTCTTGGTACGGCGGTCTATACTCTGGGCGCGACAGCGCAGGTGGGAACCGGAGCCACTACACCGACAGCCGTAAGCGGAGTAATCAACGATTCACTGTCAGGCACGCTTACCTTCACCACTGGCACCGGGTCTCTGGCTGCGGGGACAATCCTAACTATCACCCTTCCGGGCACGCGCGTGAATATTCCAACCTGCCCAATAGAGGTTACTGGCGGCACCACGTTCCTGGGTCCGGAAGATGTGGCATCGAATACCACTGGCCAAGTCGCGTTGACGGTGACCACGGAAGTGGCTCTGGCTGCCTCGACTGCTTACCGCATAAAGTATGGGGTCTGCGGTGGTACGTAGACTGCTGTTTCTGCTCATGATGGTCTTTGGATGCGGCGCAGCACATGCCGCTACCTGCCCCATCGCGTCAGGAACGGCATGGTCTTCAGTGCAATCGACGGTGAGCGCATGCGGCAGTGGGAACCTCGTGACCTTTGCGGCAGGCACATACACCGCAACCTCAACCCTCAACGTTCCCAGCGGCGTATCGCTTGCTGGCCCCACCGTGCCCTTGGCTGCTTACACCAACCCCGACGGCTACATTCACCTCGGATACACCCCCACAGCGACCATCCAAGGCAATCTCGGTCGCACCTGCCTGGTGACGCTGGCGCCGTCCACTGCAACCGAAAGCATTGAATACATGGGATTCAACGGGGAAACTCCGTCTGCGCTGGGCGGGTGCAGCATCTATGTGCCGGCGAATCAGCAGAACCTGACTATCACGCGCAATTATCTCTATGGCAACCAGACCGGAGGCGCGAGCGGGACCGGCGATCCGCACGACACGCTGATCGATATGGATGGCGTCAACCCCACCAATAACGACCAGAACATCACCATCACCTGGAACCGTGGTGGGGCTTCTGGCAACTGCTCGAACATCATGGGCGTGACCGGTGCGCCCTATCAGGGCGGCAACCCCAGCTCATACGGGGGCTATTGCGCTTTTGTGGGCATTCACCCTGGCGCAACCGATCTGGTGATATCTAACAATACGGTCTATTACCAGGAAGAGGGGATTAAGGACTTCCAGAATCCTGCGTACACCAGCACGATCTTCTGCAACAGCTGCACGATGGACTACAACGACTTCAGCTACATCCACAGAATAGCGATTGAGTCGCAAATTAATCCGATCAGCGGAGACGAATATCTCGAATACAACAGCTACCACGACGATTACCTGGCGAGCTACTACTCGATGGCGCTGTCCCTGGCCAATGGAGGGAGCTACCCCACCCATGGCATAGGAAACCTCTATATCGGCAATCAGGCCTCAAGTTGGCTGGCTATCGCGCATGAGATGTTTGGCTACAACTCTTCGGCAGTGAACGAAATGTTTCAGGGCGTCTGGAGTGTCGCCATCAGCGCGAACTTTTCAGGGACGTTCACGGTTACGAATAACACCTTCTGCGGACCTGGCAGCATAGGCCAAGGTAGCTCGGCCACCATGAACTATGTGCCACTGACCAACGGAGCGTCCAACAACATTACCTTCAGCGGCAACACCCCAGGCGCGGCCAATTCAATCAATACTAACGGTACGAGCACCTGCTCAGTGACCGCCAGCACCGCGCCAACGATATACCCACCGGCCGGCGCGCAGAGCTTCCCACTTTCCGTGACCCTGTCCAACCCTGGCACGGGCATCAATTCAAATACGAGCATCTGGTATACCACAGACGGCTCGACGCCTGTACCTGGAACCGTCCCGGCGCAGTTCTATACCGGACCATTCACTTTGACAGCAGCAGCGACGGTGAAAACGGTTGGCATGTGGGGTGCAGCGAACCAGCCGACCACCTACCCATCTGGATATGGATTCGCTCCATCGGCCGTGGTGAGCGCAGCTTATACCGGAGGCGGCACACCGACCGCGGCGACCCCGGTAATGAGCCCCACGGCACAGTCGTTTACCGGTACGCTGTCGGTTTCGCTGACCGATTCAACACCCAGCTCAACCATTCACTACACCATCAACGGCACCACCCCGACGACCGGCTCTCCGGTTTATTCGACTGCCTTATCTCTGACTGCGACCACAACGGTTCAGGCCCTTGCAGTCGCAGCAGGATACCTAACCAGCGGAATCTCGAGCAACGCATATACGCTCAACACGCCAACCCTGACGGGCGGTTATCTAGGAAACGTGGGCGGCATCAACACGCTTACGGTGGGTGCTCCGGCTATCCAGTTCACGGCTACAGGAACATATTCCGATTCAGTGGCGCGCCCCCTGCCTGACTCGTTTGGCAACACGGCCGTCTGGACAAGTTCAAATGGCACCATCCTGACGGTTGGCAGCACCGGGCTCGTTTCCTGCGCTGCTACCGGCACAGCAAACGTGCAGGCGACCTCATCTCCGACCAGCATCCCTTTCTCGATCTGGACGATGCACTGCGGTGCCGCGCCGACTGTTGCGACTCCAGTATTCAGCCCGCCCACCCAGACTTTTACGGGCACGCAGGCGGTCATCATCACCGACGCGACTGCGGGCTCGACGATTTATTACACGACCAACGGGACGACGCCTACCACGGGCTCGACGGTCTACACAGGGACCTTCAATGTGACAGCGACGACCATGGTAAAAGCTATCGCTGCAGCCACTGGATATGTCAACAGCGCGGTAGGCACCGCAACTTACACGCTGACCACTGCGACGATCTCCCAGGTGTACCTGAATGTCCCGGGAAGCAATTTCCTGAACTATGTGACTGTCCCCAACACGGTCCAGTTTGCGGCCACGATTCAGTATTCAGACGGCGTGCAGCTCACTTCAACCGTGGTGGGTGTAGCCAATGCGCGTGGGGATGCGATTTCATCGTGGACTACTTCGGCCAGTGGCGTGGGAACCATCTCGACCAGCGGCGTTATGACTGCGGTAGCTCTCGGCGTCGCTAACCCCAACGTCACGCACATCCAGGCAATTATCAATGGAACTGTGCCAAGTAGTCCGTGGTACGAGTACGTCTCACAATCTGCCAGCACTAAGACGCAGGGAACTACGACACAAGGCGTGACCATCCAATGACAGACGTGAGGTGCCCATCCGACCCCAGAAGAGTGACGCTTGGACTGTCGAATCGGTATATGCACACTTTGCCAGACGCTTCAAGGATATAGAGCGTCTGTATGATGCTCGATTCAAGGCAGACACGCTAATCGGGAAGGCCAACCGCCAAGCTATAGACATCGCGATTAAGGCCGTAGAGCAGACGGCGACTACCGCGAGGCAATATGGCGAAAAGGCGATAGAAAAAGCCGAAACGGCGAACGATAAGAGGTGGGACGCCGCGAACGAGATAAAGGCCGCGATGAAGGATCAGCAGGCCACGTTCGCCACCAAGGAAGAAATGGACCAAAGATGCGCGAGCAATGCGGAGAAAATAGCTGAATTAACCGCGTGGCGCGGCCGGATCGAAGGAAGGGATATGGGCAAGGGAGAGGCCACGACCTCCCACCAGGTAAGCGCCAACTTCATCGTGACCATAATCATGGCGCTCATTGCAATCGCTGCCGTGATGGTGGCTATCTTGAAGCATTAAAAATCGTCGAACGGGGGAACGATTGCCACTAAACGAAGAGAAGGTAACCCTCATGATCAAGCATGAAATTGAGATATATGACAAGAAGCAGGACGCCAGGCATAAGGAAAACTCCTCGCGTCTTGAGGTAATCATTGCTGAGCAGAGGAACGTCGCCAACGTGCTGGCGAGTGCAAGCGGTGAAGCTATCGGCCGGGCTGCCCACAACAGGATCTTTCTGGCGATCGCTGCCGCGGTAGGTACGGCACTCATGACAGGAATCATCGAGCTGATAAAGCACGCATGGGGAATGCACTAAATGGAGAAGCTATGACAAAGGGATCGTTGATTGAATATCAGGCGCTCAAGATCGCCACGCTTGAGCAGGAGATTGAGAAGTATCGCATTGCTATAGCAGCCCAGTTATGGGGGAATAGTGGTGGGTGTGTTGCCAACCTGCGGTGCGTTGCTGGAGAGTTCGGTATCACCAAGGAAATGGCTTGCTCGCCCGTGGTGGAGATTAACAATTACTCGCACACTCACCAAGAGAAGCGGTTACGTGAGGAACTGCATCGCCTGGATGAGTTAATGGCGTTGCATAGCCATGTCACGGGTGTCGATTTCAGGTACCAACGTGAGCTGATTAACGAACTAGAAGCCCTTACCGGGAAGATTGTTTATTACGCTAACTATCCCGTCAGCAATTGGATGGAGTTTCCAGAGCTCCACCCCGATATCAAGCGGCAGATAGCCAAGGCCGCGGAGTTTTGGATGGACTTGCCTGACTTCATGTACCCGGAAGGATGGAATGGTGGTACCCCTTCCTGTGTTGGCATTACGCATGCACTGGTCCGGCTCAAAGCAGAAATCGACCGCGCAGCGCAAGAGCATAAGGGCCTGCGGTCGGCATAATGGCCAACCAAGACGTCGCCATCAGCTACGCATTGAGCTTTGAGGACAGCAAGCTTACCGGCGTGATCACCACCAATGATGACGGCGTAACCAAAACTCGGTATGGGATCGATCAGCGGTTTCACCAGGATTTGGGTGCCAGCGGGTTCTTCAAGGATATGGGCTCTATCGCCGCCCTGCAGATAGCTAAGGGCGTGTATGCACAAAGCTACTGCCTGCCGCTGTGCATCACGGAAATTTCCAACCAGGACATTGCGAACAAGCTGCTGTCGCTCGGGATCAACATTGGCGTAAAGCCGGTGAGTAAATTCCTGCAAGACGCTGTTGGGGTCACGGAAGACGGCGTAATCGGCGTGCAGACGCTGATGAAGCTTAGTTCTGCGGACTCGCTGCTGGTGCTCACTGATCTGCGCGCTTCGGCGGAACGATTTTACTACGCGGATGTGGCCGCAAATCCTGATAAGCAGAAGGATCTTAAGGGATGGCTAGCGAGGGCACGAGCATGAAACAACCAACACACGACGAGATTGAACGCGAAGCCTATTCCGAATGGGAAACGGCCGGCAGACCGGAAGGCTTCGACCCGCAAACCGGCATGGATGTTTCCGTGGCGATATGGCTGCACTCGGAGAGCCTTCTGCGGGAGTTGATGAATATCCCACTTGGGCCTGAGACGCGGCCGTCTTACGTGGTGATGCCATGAGCGCGGAGCTAGGTGGGTAAGGTGGACATCATCATCCTGATCGTCGGAGTGGCGATGGTCATTGGGATTTCCATGCTCAGCAAAAAGGGAGGACGTAACGGATGAATTGGAAACTATGGTTACAGGGGCTACTGGCGGCGTTCGTTTCCGCGTTTGCATCCGCGGCGTCGGGGGCGATTGCACTCCCGGCGGTCTTTACTTTCGACAAGGCGGGAGTATTGAACATGATCCGCCTGGCAACGGTCCCGGCGATGATTGCACTGTTCGCCTATCTCAAACAGTATCCGACACCACAGCTCTCGGCGGTCGTGGATCAGCAGGGCAACGTTAAGGTAGTCGGTAACCCCGTGGCTGAGGTCACGGTGACGGGAAAAAAAACACTATGAGCTTCACATCTGTTCTTGGCAAGGTCGGCACAATCTTCAAAGACTTCTTTACGATCGCACTGCCGGTCGCAAAGGCAGCCGAACCATATATCGACGTAGCGTTTCCTGGCATGGCAACGCTCTACAACCTTACTGTCACCTTGGTGACGAATGCAGAAGGTGCCGCCGCCGCCGCAGGAGCCCAGGCCGGTAGCGGGGCGCAAAAGCTGGCTCTGGTCTTAGCTTCACTGCAACCGTATGTCGTTCAACAGCAACAAGCGTTAGGCATATCAAATCCCACGATCGCGCAGACCACCGCGTACATTAACGCCGTCGTCGCGGCATGGAATGCGTATCAAGCGGTGACCGCCGTCCCTGCGCCCACCCCTGCACCCGTAATCCCGCCGACCGTCACGACTGTGGGCGGGAGCCAAATGACCGTCACGGAGACGAAATGAGCAATACGAAAACTATTCAAATTACCAACTATGCCCCAGACCGGTTCGCAAGGTTTGAATCCACCGTGGCCGCCAAGGGGCTGAAACTCACTGGGTATTCGGGCGAGGCGCACGACTTCGGGGCGGATGTGAAATACGTTTACGACGCTGCTACAGAGACGCTGACGCTCACCGTTCTGCACGGGCCACACCTGCACAACTTCGACGCCTTTTGCGCCGAGCTCGAGGTGTTTGTGGAGAGTCAACAGTAGGCAAGGAGGAAATCATGGGATCGGCCAATTGGATCGCGAAAGCGACCTCGAAGAACAAGGGAAGCTTCTCTTCTGCTGCGAAAAAAGCCGGAGAGTCAACCGCTGAATATGCAAGCGAGAAGTCTGGCGCAAAAGGCAAGCTCGGCAAGCGCGCTAGATTAGCGCAAACGCTGATGTCGATGAGGAAGAAATAACATGGCCCACACCAGATTGATTAACCTCAACGGCAGCGCGGGCGCTTTTGTCGCTGTGTCCGCAACTCAGGTAACCCGGCGCTTCGACATAATTGAAGACGGCAGCGTTACCGCGCAGGGCATACAAATGCAATTCGCGGATGGAAACACGCCACCGTTTACCACCATCAGGACGGTTCTACCGCCGGCCCAGCCAGTTACTCTAGGTACCCCCATTCCATGGGGCCATGGCTATGGCCTGGTGATCGGAACGCCGCCGGATAACTCGGGTGGCTATGCGATCGCGGCCACACTCTTGTGTAATCTTCGCTCAGCGACTGCGACTGCGACCACCGTCGCCGTCACGGAGTACGATTGATGCGCCGGCTGCTGGTGGCCCTGATCATGGCTGCTTCGGCAGCCATTTCTATTGCTCAGCAAACTGGTGGCGGAGGTGGGGCTGGGGCTGGTGGTGGCGGAGGAGCACCTACGGGCGCGGCAGGCGGAGCGCTCAGCGGAACCTATCCTAACCCATCGATCGCGGGGGCAATCAATCCATCCTCCACGGGCGCAACGACACCAGGAACGGGGGCGTTTACGACGCTTAGTGCAAGCAGCGGAGTATCGTCCACCTCGGATGGCGTGCATGTGGGCGAAGTCAGCATCGTGGGCAATACGACCAACCCCTCCGTTACAGCGAACACATTCAATATATTTGGCCCAGCACTTGCAACCTTTACGGCGTATTCATGGCAGGTTCCCTCCGCTGCGCCGAACTATGCGGCATTGGCGTGCGTCGGTTCCGTGTCCAGCTCAGTGTCACAGATAACTTATTGCCCCCAGGCTGGATCAGGGGCCGCGATACCTACAGGTCCAAATAGCTCTACTTCGGGAGACTTGGTTTCGTATACAGGAACCGGCGGCCAGCAGCAAGACAGCGGTATCGCCTCGGCGAATGTTCTCGTGAAGGCTCCGCTTACTTCTTTCAGTCTCTACAATCCGGCATCAGAAGCCAGCAACCTCGTCTTGAGCGCAGCAAACGCGGTCAACTGGGTCGCGTTCACGATTCCCGCGCAAGGGATGACCGTAACCCATTTCGGATTCAACGTAAACGCTGTGGATGCCACGACTAGTCATCACTATGACATCTGCTTGTGGAATAGCGCGGGAACGATGGTGGCAGATCTGGGAGCCCACGCAGGAGGCAGCGGATGGCCAGATACCCAATATGGAAATGACGTGGCTATCGCACAATCCAGTGTAACGCTGCCCGGTGGTACATATTTTGCAGGCTGGAGCGGGGATGCCACCACCCTCAACCTTAGCGCTCCGAATAATTCCGGAGTTTACTCGCTAGCGCTGTACGGGGTAGGCCCGGCGAATACAACCACCGCCGGGCAGTGTGGGAACGTGACGGTGCCATCGCCTACCACGAGCAGTAATGATGTAAACACGTATCTCGGATTCACCCTGCTGCTTCACTAAGATGAATAAACTTATTGTTTTTGTACTGCTTACATTTTCGGTCCAGGCCTGGGCCGCGAGCTATTATCTCTCCGCTACCGGCAGCGACGGGAATAATGGAACGAGCGCAGGTGCTCCGTGGCTTACGCCGGATCACGCGGTGAATTGCGGAGATACGATCACTGCAGCGGCATCCAGTTCTTATTCTCCTGCTAACTTCCAGACATTCGGCACGGTGACATGTCCAGCCGGTAACAATGTCGCCTGGCTCATTTGTGCTACTTTCGATGCCTGCAAGATCAGCGGAATGACAAGCTCCCAGAATGCCATGACTGTCCAGACAAGCTATTGGGGCGTGCAAGGCTGGGAAGCGGATGGGTCGGCGACCTCTGGACCGTGCTTTTTGATGTACCCGTATGCGAGCTCTATCCACCACATTATCTTCGCCAATAACATTGCGAGCGGGTGTGGATTGAACGGTATAGCATCGTCGGAAAACAGTACCTACGGCGTGGATTACATAGCTATTTTGGGGAACATTACCTACAACGATGCAGGGGGGTCTTCGTATTGCGGCAGCGGGATTAGCATCTACGAGCCGGTGGCGTCGGACACCAAACCAGGAACCCACATCTATATTGCTGGGAACTTCTCCTGGGACAATTTCAACGGAAATCCCTGCAACGTAGGCACCCCTTCTGACGGGGAGGGGGTAATATTCGACACCTGGGACGGCGTCCAGACCGGGCTATCAAACTACGGGCAGCAGGGTGTAATTGACAACAATATTCTGATCGCCAACGGTGGCCGGGGAGTCGAGACGTTCAACAATTCTAATGGGCCCGGTCCTTTCGCCAAGATATACATTCGCAACAATACGATCTGGGGAAACAACCTTGATACCCGGCCAACCTATGCGGCCTTTGTTTGCGGCGAGACGCTTATCTACGAAGCATTCAATATCGAATCGTTTCAAAACATAGTCGCGACTTCGGCAACAAATGGGTGCAATGGCGGTACCACTCCGGTATACAGCTTTTCCGTGAGTAGCGGAAATGGCACCGACCACGTGTACCAGGATTACATTTACGCAGTTGGCGGGACAACTCAGGGCATAACCAGCTCGACCGGGTTCTCGTATGGGCCGAATAATATAGTCGGCACGAGCCCCTCTTTCTCTAGCGCAGTTGCTCCAGGAGTCCCCTCATGCGGTAGCTATGCCAGTGTTCCGGCTTGCATGGCAACCGTGATCGCCAATTTTATGCCAACAGCCACATTGGCCAAGCCCTACGGATACCAAACGCCGAGCCCCATCAGCAGATACGACCCGCTCTTTCCGCAGTGGCTGTGCAACGTCAATCTGCCGGCTGGATTAGTCACGCCGGGATGTTTGACGGCCTCGGCCAGTTCAGGCGCTAGTATCAGCGGCAGCAAGATTCAGTAATTGAGAATCACTCGCTCTAAATCAAGTTTCAGGGGAAAAAAGGAAAACCCATGTTGAAGAAAGCAGTGCTGTTCCTGGCGCTCTGCCTGACTGCGCTCATTTCTCCGTGGGCAGGCGCGCAGGGCGTAGCTGACCGAACAAAATTAGCGATTCGATGAAAAAACTCCTCGCTCTTCTGGCGATCGCCGCTGCGTGCCTGCTCGGACAGGATAGCTATGCCCAAAATGTCGAAGGCCAAATCATTGCTTCGCAGTTCGGCGCATACCAAGTCCCAGGCATCGCCACCGGATCGCTGCAATTTGAGCCGGCCAGCTGCCAGGTGATTGGTGGTGGCAAGAACTTCAATGCGTTCAGCGTGGGTGTGCCGGTAAAGATTGTTGACTCGAACCCCCTGCTGAACGAGATCGATACGCCGTCCTCAGTGCAGATAAACGCCTGCACCATATCGATGGCGACAAGCCATATTCATGCAACGCCGTTCTATGTGACATCAGGCACAGGCGGCCTGCAGGAAGCACTGATCAACGGGCTCTCGAAGGCAGGCGGCGCAAATACCGTCATCCTGAACGCTGACTGGTATGCGCAGGTGCTGCCCGGTAATCCAGCGACTGTGATTGCTGCGGTCAAAGGAAGCACCACGCTGGGCCTAGTGGACGTAACCACGACTCCGTACACGTCTTACACCTGGAATGGTTCGGCCTACGCGGCAAATGGAACAGGCGGCGCAAACACTCCAGCCACCAGCAACCTGCTGAAGGGCAACGGCGCTGCTAACGGAGTAATTCCAGCGGTTCCAGGCACAGACTTTCTTGTTCCAGGGGCCCTGCCCGGCACCACAACAGCAACGACTCAAACGACAGGCGACAACACGACCAAGGTGGCGACCGACGCGTTCGTGCTGGGCAATTCGGCGACCGCGTCCATCCCAAACACGGTGGCACTCCTCAAGGGTGCTGGGGTTGCTGGTTCGGCGGCAGCAGCTACAGTAGGTACTGACTACTTTGGTCCGCAGACAGCCACGGCCGCATATCAGACCCCTCTGTCTACGGGAGCAGGAACCACCTTCGCTCCGGGTGGCGTCCCGGTGTCATTCGGCACAGCGCAAACCCAATACATCCAGCAGCAAGTCACCAACTCGAATTACACCACGCTAAACATCAACTCCCTCAACGATGAAATTTGGGTCGAGGGATTCACTGGCGGACCATATACGGGAATCGGTCAGACGCAGGTAGCATGGGTGACCGCGACGAACTACCCGCTCTGCCAGAACGTGAGTTACTCGGGGGGAAACTACGTAGCCATCACCTACCCGAATTCCTCGGTCACTCCGACCAGCAACGTTACGGTATGGTGGCCAAAAGCAACCTCTGACGCCACCACGCAAGCAGATTGCGCCTTCGCTAGCGCGGCAGGTAAGGCGGCCGCCACTAGCAAGCAGCAGACCTTGCGCGCTGGCTCTGGTAGCTGGAATATGACTGGCTGGATTGAGCCCGGCGGCCTCTACTCGGTCAACATCAAAAGCTGCGGCATCTTCTGCGGCACCTGGAATTTCACCGGCACGGCTGCCGTGCCCATGGTGCAGCGTGCCACAGGTGGAGCGTTTACCTTTCTTGACGTGTCAGACGCCTACTGGGAGCCGAATCAAGTAGCCTCCTCGATCTTCGACCTGGGAGCGCTGAATCAAAGCCATTTCGACAACATGCAGTGGGACAACCCTGCACCTCTGGGAACGGGGAACTCGGGGAACTTCTTCGCACGTTTCGGTGAATCGGGCGGCGACGGATTTCAGGTCTATCCAAACAACATCACCATGGGCACTTCGCCCACAAATCACAATACGGCTACGATCACCGCGAACTTGACCGGCACCACGCTGACATCGTTCACGCTTGTCAATGGTGGGTCTGGGTACCTACCGGCCGCCGCCAACAACATTCTTTACCTGCAAATCAACGGATACAAAGGGGGTACGTCTTTCCAGCCCTGCACAGTCATGCCGACATGGTCAGGCAATCCATTCACCGTTGTCTCCGGGGTCATAACCGCCGTAGCGGCCCCGACATCAGGAGGAACAGGTTGCTCGGGAACCATCGACGTTGCCGCCTACAGCTACTTCCCTGTGCAGTGGGGCATCTACAATAACGCCTCGGACTCGACGCTCAAAGACATCACCATCTATGCCAGCAGCCCTTACGGCGCCGGGATCTATGACAATGGCGGGGACACGCACCACATCCACATCCATCCCAGCTTTATTACCAACGGAATCGCGACCATCTGCGCGAACGATACCTATGAAAGCACGGAGCTCGACAACGTTTATAACCAGGGGTTTCAGTTCAACCAGCCGTTTGCGGGCACGGGATGCGCGGTATCTGGAACACATTCTTATGGCGCTACCGCGAAGGGAAACGCGGTCTATTACTTCGCAAGTGCATTAGCTCAGGTCACGATTGGGACCTCTGCCTCTCTTTCCGGAGGGACGACCGCGGCTGACTGGCAAGAGTTTGTAACTCAGTCCGGGACGATCGCCGCAACTTCCGACTGGGCAACGAAAGCTCCATCCGGGCTGGTGGTTACTGGAAACGACCTCTCCGCTGGCGAGGCCATGGGCGACTGGCAGCCGATCATCAACGCGACCACAGCAAATATCGGGACCCTGAATGCTACAACCTTCAACCCGTCCAGCATCGGCTCGGTGAGCATCACGGCGAATACGCTGGGCACGGCTACCAGCGGAACGAATTACAGCTCTGGGAACATTACCCTCTCGGGCAGTTACTACAACTCGACGGCTCACCTTAGCAACTGGGTAATTACCAACCAGATCGGCGCTGGAACCAACCCCGTAACCGCGCTCAACTTTGCCTGCTCCACTGGGTCGACGGGTCAATGTCAGGCTAATTTCAGTAACTCCGTTCTTGGCGCGCAAATCATTAAGACGACCGGTTACACGGTAGCTGCTTTGCCCTCCGCATCAACTTCTGGTGCAGGGGCACAGGTTACGGTCACTGATGCAACCACCTTCACTCCGGGAACTTGCACTGGGGGCGGGTCGGATTACATGATCGCCATTTCGAACGGGTCGACATGGAGCTGCCATTAAAAGCCTTCTGGCGTTCGTGATCTTCCTGCTGTGCTGCACGCATGTGCAGGCACAGAACGTGGAAGGCCAGATCATCGCTTCGCAATACGGCGAGTTCAAGGTTGCCAGCCAGAGCACAGGCGCTTTCCAATTCCCGCCCGCTACATGCCAGGTGAGCGGTGGAAACAAGAACTTTGATGCCTTCAGTGTCGGCACTGCAGTAAAGATCGTTGATTCAAATCCCGCGCTGACAGAAGTAGCCACCCCAAGCAGCGTATACATCGGGCAGTGCGTCATCAACATGGCCACGACTTACACGCACGTGCCGCCGTTCTATCTGACCTCCGGAACAGGCGGCCTGCAAGAGGCAATCACAGCAAACCAGCAAGGTATTGCAGGGCCAAACAGCGTCATTCTCAACGCGGAATGGTACGCACTGATTCAGCCGCGAAACGCCGCAACGGTCATCGCTTCCGTACATGGCAACACCAGCATGCCACTGGTCGACATCACGACTACCCCGTACACGTGGTATCAGTGGGGCGGCTCGGCCTATGCTGCAGTGACTATCAGCGGCAGTGGATTGCCCCTATCCGGCGGGACGATGTACGGAACTTTGTTTGCGCCGAACATCAACGGCGAAGTCTATCCAGCTTCGTGCGGCCTCTCGCCTGCGCCTTCATGGTGCTCGGGAACGACTGCGGATGCGTGGATTCGCGCGGCATGTACACAGCTACCTGCGGCTGGTGGGACGATCAACCTGCTTGGATTGACGGGAACCATCGCAGCGAGTGTCCCATGCAGCACGCCGACAAAGCAGGTAATCACGCTCCAAGACCCAACTTCCACGTTGACCATCACCGAATCAGACGGGGGAATCGTCTTCCCGCTGGACAACGGGAGCATGCTTCTTGGGCCAGGAGCGGGGCAATGCACCAATGCTGGCGGGATTCATCTGGCAAGCGGTGCAAGCGTGACAGCCATCGTTGGGCCAGCGCACACCGATGGGACGCAGGAGAATTTCACCGCCAATGGGCTTTGCATCTACGGAGCCGCCGGTGCGACAGTATCGAAAGGCTTGATTTACGCCAGCCACACGTATGCTAATACCTCATTTGATGGCAATACCATCAGCGTGTGCAACACGGCTTGCATGATGATTCTAGACAGCGGATCAATTCAGATCACCAATAACTGGCTGAACGTCTCTGATGGAGTGGACTCTATCACCGGAACCCCTCTGATCATTCAGGGAACAGGTGGAGGTGGGTGCAACGTGGGTCCAATCTGGGTAACCGGGGACCAGATCGAGCACGCTCTCGGAGGCAGTCCAGAGATTGTCATCGAAGGAGACGGAACCGGGTCGCCTCTTGCCTGCGATATCCACATTAAGGATGTGGGAATAGAGCGACAACATGGTGGTGGGACACCATCATCGATTGGGATAAGCATTGCTGATTGCAAGAATTGTAGCGTTGACAGTATTGTGTCGACGGGTGTAACGGGCGGTTCGGCGATGGTGCAGATTGCGTCGAACAGCTCCGGCAGTGTGGCCAACGTAAGCCTGACCAACATCAGCAACATCTTCGGCTCCTATGCCAACACGGTCAATGACACGTCGGCTGGAGTTGAGTTATCGTTTCTCGCTCAGCCACTTGTCGCCACCTATTACTCTAACCCGGGTTATGTTCAACCCCCGGCACTTCCCGGAACCACGCTCCAATCAGTGGGCAGCGATGTGATGAGTGGCTTAGGTAATTTCTCCACCGGGAGCAGCACAATCGGAACCGACTTTTACGTTACCGGATGCTTCGGTTCTATTACCTGCACCCTCACGCGCACCAACTCGTCGCCACCACCCGGCTACACATACTCGCAAGAAGTCGACATTACCGCGAACTCTGATACTGGCGTCGGGTTTAATGGTTTGCAGTATGGTTCAGCAGTTAGCTTCACGGCGGGGCAGACTTACATCGCCAGCTTCTGGGGTAAGGGAGATGGCACGTTCACTGGGTTGCCGACATTTGTTCTGCAAGATACGTCGATCCCGGCCTACTATTGCACCAACATATCACCCACAGCGTTTACGACAACGTGGACGCTCTACTCGTTCACTTGCACGCCGACTACATCCGGCAGCGCTTACCTGGCCGTGGCTGCACGCACTCCGATCGGGGCGACGGGAGCCTTTTGGTTTGGCGGCTTCGTTGTCGCTCCAGTAGCTCCGCTCACTCCCGGAAATCTCCTGAGTTCCATTTCCCCTTACGGGGTTGGTCCAGCCACCACCGGCCAGCAGGCCATCACCATCAACAGTACGCCCTGCGAGTTGGGGGGAAGCTGCAGCGTAACGAGTAGCGGCGCATCACCTTACACGATTACCGCTTCCGGTACACCAGTCATCAATCTGGCGAACGGCCCACTGCAAACGATAACCCTAACCTCCGCCGCTACGGCAACCGTGACAGGTATCGCGGCCGGAAGTCGCTTGGCTATGCAGATATGTGAAGGGTCCACGGTCTACGCATGGACTTGGGCCGCCGCAATCCATGGGGGAATTTGCGTAGGCCCATCGTGCTCTCCATATCCATCGCAGGCAAATACCTGCTCGATGCAAACATTCAATTCGTATACCGGGACGACGCTGGTGCCGGAGAACATAGGAGTCGTAAATGTCTCTCCGTAGCTTAGCGCTATTCGTATTCCTGGCATCTGGTATGGCTCTCGCGCAGGGCACTGGAGGTAACGGCGTGCCGGGTCAGTCAATCGGCACTGGTAATTACACCCTTGGCAGTACCCCGCTCGTTTCTGGAACCCCCACCACGACCATCGCAGGACTTGCGCAGTTGCAAAACGTATTCTACTTATCCTCCGCTTCCGAGATTGGAGCGCAGTGCAACTCGGCAGTCACTGCTCTCGGTTCGACTGGGGGCGTAATCCAGCTACCCAACTCCACCTCGCTGACGATGACCACGGCCTGCACAAACATCCCCCCGCAGATATCGATTACTGGATATGGCAAGAACGCCACCATCATCACTTGCACGGTAGCGGGTGACTGTTTTCAATTCACCATGAACCCTACGACCGTCGGTTCGATCGCATCGGGGGTTTCAAGTTTTGAAATCGACGGCAGCGGGGCCAGTAATCAAGTTCTTATGCACTTCAACGGCGCGAGCGGCTACACGCTTCACGATCTACAATTTGAGCCCTATGGCGGGTCCGGTAATGCGGCTACCTGTCTCGAATTTGATAACTCCGCAACGGGTCTCTTTACGGAAAGAAACCGATCCTACAGCGTAAATCTTGAGCGGCAATGCACGACCGGTGTGCTTTTCAATCAGAACTCAGGAGACAGCAGTTACTCTTTCGGCTACAACAACTTCGAGTTTCAGCTAGCCGCGGAGGGATCGAATTATGGAATTGTGTTCAACGGCAACGGGATACTCTACGGCGGCTCGCTGACTGTCTACTGCAACCACATCGGCCCTGGCGGTGGATGCGTGCAGTTCAACAACGCCTTTAATGCTAACGGTATAAGTGGAGCACCGGGAGAAAGATTATTTATCACAGCAGAGGAAGATGGCTCGGGCGCTGGCACGGTCCTGGCGGCCACCGGGACAAATAGCCTGAATTTCGACGGGATCATATTTAATGGTTCGTCCTCGGCTACGGCACTAGCGACGAACACATCCGTGGCAGGAGGCGCGACCCTTTATATCTCCAACCAGTACGGGGTTCAAGGATCAAACGGCACAGCACAATCCGGGGTTGCTGTAGATACCAACTACAATACCGTGGCTGGTGCCACACCGAGGTCTTTCCTGTGTCCAAACATAGGCGATGGGGCATGGTGCGAGACTTTAGTAGGTACAGGCACCGGTACGGGCAATGCTGCCACGCTGCAATTTTTCAATGAGGGCAACAATAACTCCGGCAGCCGCGGCATTTTGGGCATGCCCGGAAACTCTGCGATTGAATGGGACAACGCTGGAAACGCTTATGTGACGGGCGGGAACCTCATTCTGGGGAACACGACCTACGCTACAATCCAGATGGTTGGCCCCCATACCTGGTATGACGAAATCAGCTCGACCGGGCAATACATTCTGTTCGATGTTACAAGCAACACAACGCCGTTTTATATCACAACGGCGGGCTCCCCCTACAACAACGCTTTTGCGGTTGGTGCTAACTCGATATTTGGGTGGAGTTCTCAGGCTCAATATGCCAATAACGCCGCCGCTGACACCGCCTTCTCGCGTTCGGCTGCAAACGTAGTTGCTTGCGGCGACGGCACGCAAGGGGACTTCTCTTGCCGCTTAAAGTTGGCCGCGATAACTCTGGCGGGCGGTACGTCGCCAACGATCACGGGATGCGGTACGATATCGGCGCAAGCGGGCGGTGCTACGGCAGGAACCTTTACTACCTCTTTAGCCGGAACCTGCACGGCGGTAATCCCATTACCCACTGTAGCTCACGGCTATATCTGCAATGTGATGGATCAAACGTCTCACACGGTACTTCCGCAAAGTGCCAATAGTACGGCAAGCTGCACTGTTACAGGCACAACTGCGGCAAGCGATGTTCTGGTATTCTCGGCGCTTGGCTGGTAGCTAGTAGCGCGGCCCTTTCCTTCGGGAAACCCAATACGTAATCAGTCCGACGATGCCTGCTGAGACGGCGATAAAAAACGCGAGCCCAAGAGCCCCGGGTAGAGACTCAATCAGCAAATGCCAGACGAAGCGTAAGAAGTTCACCGCACCACTATAGCAAATCCAAGAGTTCAGGAGAAAACACATGGTTCGCAAAAAGATAGTTGTTGCCCTTCTGTGCCTGTCGGCAACCGGCTTTGCACAGACAATTACCAAGGCAGGTATAGCCACTCAGTTCAACCAGTGGCGCGCGCCCGGGACCACCAACCTCATCGCTGGAGCCAATGCCCTGGTGCCGATTGCCTCATGCGCAATCTCGGCAGGAGGGGTGAACACTTATGCCCTTGCGGCATCGACGCCGATAAAAATCAACGACCCCGGCAATCCGGCGATTGACGAAATTATCACGCCTACCGTGGTTGTGCAGGGGGGTGCATGCACAGCGACCTTCACCACCAGCAATGCCCACCCGGCGCCGTGGTACATCACCAGCGGAACGTTCGGACTGCAGGACGCAATTAATGCGGTCGTGGCGACTGGGGTTATGAATGTGGTGCAGCTTGATGCTGCGTGGTTCAATAGCGGCGGCACGGCGACGACCATCTACGGCGCCGCTGGAAGCCCATACGTATCGATTGTGGCGTCAAACCTCACGCCCTACCCAACCTATCGATGGAATGGAACTCACTATATTCCTACCTACTCTCTGCTTGGGAGCATCGGCACGGTTCCGGCAATTGCAGCAGGTGCGGCGGCCGGCAGTTCCCCAACTGTTCTAACTGCGGCTGGATCTTCCGGCAACATTATCACCGCGGACGTGACCACGGGGACAGCGACGACGACTGGCACGCTATTTACGGAGACAGTTGGGACCGCTCCAGCCTCAGGAAACATGGACTGCACCGTCCAGAGCGTCGGCGCCAACGTTCCACCTGCATTCACGGTATCAATCACTGGAGGTGTTGCGACTATTGCCGTGGCCGCTGCTCCGGTGGTGTCGACGGCATACATCTTCGCACTGGCGTGCAACTAGATGTGGAGGCTTCCATGGATACCCCGATTCCTGTACGAGGACCTGAAGGCGGAAATCTCCGACCTGAAGCGCGAGCGGCAGATTTTATACGACCGTCTAGCAACTCTGGGGCTGGGTGGTCCGCTCTTCACCTTGCCGAGCTCGCAAGATTCATCACCAATTACGGAACCAGAGGAGGAATCAATTAGCGAAGAGGAGCAGGAGCAAATATATATGGCATCCCTGCGACCCTCGAAGCGCGCGCACTATCTCGAATGGAAGATGAATCGCGATCGCAATAGGGTCAATCGGGGCCCAAGTGTGGCACATATCACGCCCGAGCCGGTTGCCAAAGTAACCGCTGCACTTGAGCAAGCCGAGCAGGCAGGGAAGAGCTCGGCTGGCGCTGAATTCGTAAAGTCTACCCTCGCCGTATTTAGAAAGAAACAGGCTTAGATTGGCCACAACGCCCACCCTCGACATGCAACAGCAATCGCAGGTGATCCCACCGCAAGAGCAGCCATCCCAGGAGCACACAAGCTCCGCGCCGATGGTTGGCGACGCGCAAGATCCCCAGAATAGCGGTGGCATCACCGAGGATGACCAGCGGGCACTCATTGCGCTCGTAAGAAAATATCGTGACCAGTGGTCCGCGAACCGCGTGTTCCTGCGTCAGCGCTGCGTTCGTAACCTGGAGTTCTTCAAGGGCAATCAATACATATCTTTCGAGCCAGGAAGCACGCAGTTCGTGGGCGGAGGCGATTGGTTCGGTTCTGGCATCGGGAACGGCACGCATGAGCAGAACGCGGACGACACCGATATTTATAAAAAGTGCAAGAACTTCTTTCAAATGTTGTGCGTTGGGTTCATTGCTGCGCTTTGTCCGCAGGTGCCCAAGTCAAAGTGGATGCCGGTGAACGCGGAGGAGCTTGCTGACGTAGCCACAGCCAAAGCCGCACAAATCCTCATCGACATAGTTGAGCGCGACAACAAAGAGGCGTCGCTACTCAAAGGGCAGTTGCTCTATATGTGGAACTGCGGTGCTGCCTTCCGCCATACACGCTATATCGTGAGCGCAGAGCGGGTTGGAACCAAGAAA
The DNA here is from genome assembly GCA_035510935.1 of Acidobacteriaceae bacterium. Lineage (GTDB taxonomy): Bacteria > Acidobacteriota > Terriglobia > Terriglobales > Acidobacteriaceae > Edaphobacter. Next base: position 35,795 of record DATKGA010000043.1, on the reverse strand, counting down.
GAGCCAATCTACAACTCGACTGAGACCGAGATCATGCCCGCGCGCATGCACTGTTACAGCTGCGGCGCAGACAACCCGGCCGGGACGCAACAGTGCGCTAACTGCGGAAAGCGCATGCTTGATGACAGCTTTTATCCCCCCGTGACCGGGCCGGTTACGCAACAGGTCGGGACTGAAGAGGTTCCGCAGGGCGCAGTCGTTCAGAATTTGTATAGCCCGCTCGAAATAGATGCTGACCCTGGCGCTAGCAGCTTGCTCGACACGCCAATCCTCAACCTGGAGGTCGAGATTCATATTGCGGCACTACGCGCGGCCTATCCGACCATGTACAAGGAGATCCAGGCGTCCGCGTCCAGCGTGCTCTCTTCCAACGGCTCCATCGATCGGCTTGCAAGGCAGCAAATCTATTCACAAACCAGCGGCCAGATGGACATTCTCTCCAACATGAAGCCTACGCTTTCGCGGACATGGATTCAGCCGTGGGCATTCGATCTTGAGGATGATCAGGAATTCGGCGTGCGGATGAGAGCAGCCTTCCCTAGTGGTTGCCTGCTGATCAACACTGGGGAAACGTTCCTTACTGCCAAAGAGGCTGACCTCAACAAAGAGTGGACCTGGGCTGGTACGCACGAGAACTTCAAAATGTTCCCTCCCGCGCCTGGGGACGTAGTTGTCCCATTTCAGGAGGACTACAACGACCTGTCCAATATCTTGCAGGAGGGTATCGACCGCTGCGTTTCCGGGATCATCCTGGGCAACGATGACTTGATTGGCGGAAATGCGATGCAGGGCAAGCGGCTGCTTCCGGGAATCATCAACGGAGTCAAGCTGAAACGGACCGGTGCGCCGGGTTCCATGAAGCTGGAAGACGCTCTATGGCAGTTTGAAATTGAACTCAAGATTCAAGAGGCGATGGCCTACTGCAAAGAGCAGATGATGGACGCCCAGATGTATGCCATGGTGCCTCCCCAGGTATACGGCGGTCAGGGCGACCCCTCGATTGAGACAGCGGCCGGCCAAAAGCAGCAACTGGGTACAGCCATGGGAGTGCTCAACATCTACTGGGAGAATCTGAAAGATGAGCACGCGGCGGCAGATGAACGTGCTGTAGCATGTGCGGCCGACAATCTCACCGATGACCTCCAGGACGTAATCGAAGAAAAGGACGGCTACCAGAATCAGTATGTGCGCCTGGATGATCTGCAGGGCAGCGTTCATGCCTATGCGGACACAGATCAAGGCTTGCCTGTATCGGCTTCTGAGCTACGCCAGCGCTGGATGGACCTGATTACCGCGGCAGAAAACAACCCAGTGGCTGCAGCGATCTTTGACGACCCTGCAAACCAAGAACAGGCAGCGGACGCGATGGGTGTATCGGGCATGGTGGTACCCGGTGCGGCGATGCGGACCAAGGTGCTGATGGTCATTAAGAAACTGCTGCAGGCCGAACCTATGCCGGTCATTGATCCGCAGACTGGTCAACCTGCAGTCGATCCACAGTCTGGCCAGCCGAAGCTGCAGCCATCGATCATGCCGACCAAGGGTATCGATGACAACCCAGACGCGGTAAAGGTTGGGAAGCAGACCATCTGGCAGTATTGCCAGGATAAGCCGCAGATTGCCGATGACAAGCCGCAGGGATTCCAGAACATCTTGCTCTACCTGTTCGCTTTGATAGCCATGGGGGCTGCATACGATGTGCAGGATGCTCAGGCAGCAGGAGCGGCTGAAGGAACAAAACAGGGAGCAGCGATGCAAGCCGCGGCCCCGCCGCCGAAACCGCCGCCGCAGTTGTCGCCACAAGAGCAGAACATGCTCTCTCTGGTTCGCCAGGACGGTGCCGAAGCCATGGCAGCCCAACTCAAGATCGCTGAGACAGGCAAGCTCGGTCAGGGAGAAAGCCTGCAAGCCCAGACAGCTGCGGCTAATTCACTGATACAGCTTGCGGCCAAGGTCGAACAGATCGCCGCAGATAAGACTTCTATTCAATAAGAGGACCACATGCCAGCAGAAACAGTAGCAGCACCCGCCCCAGCGGTGGCAAGCACTTCCGCGCCCGCAGCTAGCCCAGCACCTGCCGCAGCACCGTCTAGCGCCCCTGCAGCCTCTCCAGCCCCAGCAGCAGCGCCTGCTGCAGCACAGCCAACCTTCGGCCGCAACTCTGGCGTAACCAGCCATGTTGATCCAGGCCAGTTCCGCAACACGAACGAATACACACAGGCCGTGCTGGCTGAGCAGCTGGCGGCTGGAGCTGCGGTTCAAGATGCGCCTGCCCCGGTTGAGGAAGCGGTTGCAGTGGCTGAGCCGGTTGTATCAGATACCCCGGTCGAAGTCCCTGCACCCGACGCCGTTGCGGAAGAAAAGCCGGCAGAGACCGCAGAGCCGGACTTTGATCTTGAGCCTGAGACCATCGTCACCCCGGAAGCCCTGCAGCAGATGATTACGGAGAACGCAGACTTCGCCAAACTGCTGCAGGACGACCCCAAGCTAAATGGGCGCCTGCACAAGACGGCGCGCGAAGCCGCGGAACTCAAGCCATACCGGGAAATCTTCCCTGACCTCGAATCGGCGAAATCTGCGGTAGGAGCTGCAGCAGAATGGAACGATGTGCGCGAAACCTTCATGGGCTCGACCACCAGAGAAGGAACGCTCAAGACTCTGGCGCGCTTGACTGAGTTGTCTTACGAGCGCGACGATACCGGCAACGTTCTCTATAAGGACGACCAGCCGGTCATCGGGGAGGATCTGCACGGCTTCCTCGATAATGTTTGGGCGATTGAGATGGAGGACCGAAAATCTGACATCCAGAAGCGTCTCGATGCAAATCAATACCACGTTGGGGTAAAGACCGACGAGGAAAGGGACGCCGCTATCCGGCTGGATCAGGGACGGCTAGCCCTGATTGACGATCTTCTGGGGCAAGTGGTCGAAGCACCTGAAACGCAGGACATGACACCTGCACAGCAGCGTCGACAGCAGGAGCAGGACGCCCGCGATAAAGAGTGGCAGCAAAAACAGCAGGGCGAAAAGGTTGGCGAGCGGCAGAAGTTCGAAACCACCATGCAGACCGCAGCCCAGGACCGGCTGAATGGCGAAATCGCCAAGATCATGGCCAGCGTCGAGAAGCAGGGCGGCGTCGTCAGCCCCTATCTGAAGAACATCTTGCCTAAAGCCATCGCCTCGAAGGTGATTGGGAAGATTCTTGCCAACCCGACATTACAGGCTCAGATGCATAACCTCCAACGGCTTCCTATGGGCGATGACGCACGCACCCGCAGAGTGGCTGCCATTGATCGCGCTTACCAGACGTATCTGGGAGGCGTTGCCCGCGAAGAGTTGAGGGAAGCGGGAGTGCAGATCGCCAACGCCTCCGCAGCTAAGCGCGCCAAGATCGACGGGCAGATTGACAACACCCGCAAGACCGAGCCCACCAGAGGTTCAACGGGAGCGGTGACTGCTGGGAGAACACCCATGACCGCCGATGCTGCCTACGAAACTGCCAAAGGGGAGTGGATCAAAGCTAACCCCGGCAGACGTTTCGACAAGAGCGCAGAAGGCAATATCTTGCAGCGTGTCGTCAATTTGCAGTTGCAGTAAGAAGGTTGCAGCGGGCCCAAATCTTCTGAGCTACGGGCCCCCGCGTGGCGGACCCGGTGGTTCTGCTAGTCCCACGACCTCCCAGCGCGATTATCTGGGCGCTCTTAAAGCAGATAGGCAGCCTGCCAGCCCGGCACGACCGCTGCAAGACAAGTTTATCAGTTCCGCGCTAATTCGACTCGCTCAGAAGAGGTAACGCCGCCACCTCCCGGCGATAGAGCACCTGAGTCAAGTAAGCGCCTTCGCAGAAACATGCCGTCCCGGCTAAGTGCCTGGATGCGACCCAACATCTAACCCGCGCCCCATGTGGCGCTGAGGACCCATTATGGCCGCAGTCACTGGACAGGCAGCAACCACACAGCAGCTGCAGCTTGAGGCTCTGAATAAGACCATCAAGCTGCTTTTAGAAAAAGACGATACGCTCGACAACCGCATTTCCGAGCGTGGCGACATCACCCCGGTTTCCCTGCGCAGCTTCCGCGTGCGCTTTCAGACCGGATTCCCTGGCAACGTCGCGCTACTGAATCTCGATGGCGGCATCCTTCCCTCGGGCGGATTCAGCACCTGGGATCAAGGCACGATCACCCCGCTGGCTACCGTTATTCCAGTGGAATATTCCAAGCTGACCGACATCATCGGTGAAGGTGGCCCAAAGGTTGTTTCCGAAAACCCGGTGACCAAAACCTTAGCCGATGTTGCAGTTCAGATGAGAAAGAACCGCGATCAATTCCTGCAGCAAGCCGGTGATGGAAAAATCGGTCAGGTGGACGCCACCTATGCTGGCGGCGGTGCAAATCCAATCATCCTAACCTCCACGCCTTGGGGGGCTCGGTTGATTTCGCAGAACCAGCAAGTGCAGGTCATGACCAATGCTTATGTTCTGCGAGGCATCTGCTATGTGACCAACTGCAACAACAAGCTCGGCTCAACTCAGTCGATCACGGTGGATGTGGTACCTTCGGGCACGGTAGCTGGTGACTTCATCATGGTCGCCGCGGTTGCTGCCACCACCCCGGTATTCATCTACGGACTTCCTTATTTCCACAACACCGCCACCACGGGCACGTTCCTGGGCATTAACCGTACGCAGAATTACGTAGTTGCGAACGGTGTAGCTGCAGGGGGTGCTCCCATATCGCTACCGATGTTGCGTGCCGCAATGAATCGCGTCAAGCAGTCACTCGGATCTGGTGCAGTCAAAACGCAGGTATGGCATACCCACATGGCGCAAGTACAGGCCTATGAAGAGATGGGCTTTGCCAAGCAGTTCATCCCGCTGCAGGGTGGGAAGGCGGGCTCACTCGACATGCTCTTCGATGGTAAGTACACGATTGCCGGCAGAGAGGTAATCGAAAACGTTCACGCAGACACAACCCGCTGGGATTTCATGGAATTCGATTCCTGGGGCAAGGTCACTTGGGGCAGCGCACCGTTCTGGTTCAAGAACCGGTCAGGACAGTGGGTATTCCAGCTCTATGACCCGTCTTCCGGCAACCCCACCACCAATGAGGCATGCTGGTACGTCGACTGCCGTCAATATTACGTGGATAATCCATTAGCAATCAGCTCTGTTACCGGGTTGAAACTTCCCACCTACAACTAACTACTAACCACGCAGGGGCTGGGAGCGATCCTGGCCCCCTCGTTTTTGGAGCAAAGAATGCACGTAGTACCGCGTGAAACTCAGCGATTCCTGAAGAGATACGGCGGGGTCAATCCCTATAACCAGCCAAAATGGCGGCTTATCGTATCCGAGGAGTGTCTTGTCAAGGAAGCTGGCGTCTGGACAGACTGGGCCGAAGGCCTTTCTACCAAGGAGAAGGGCGGACTGAATTTCGCCCCGATTGAGGGCCAGCCGGGCGTAGTTTACGAGCGCTTCCGAAACAAGCCTATTCGCGTGGTTACAGAGGTGCGCGAGACGCAAAAGTATCCCCAGGCGGAAGGCTGGATTCTTGAGTGCTGGCGTCCTGCTTCTAGTTATGGCACGCCAGAAGACTGGTACTCCTACGTGGCATCCGACGGGATTACTCCCATGCTTGGGCCATACCCTGAATGCGGTGATTATGAGATGCAATTTGGGCCGTGGGAAAAGCTACCGACCACAGACATACTGCAGACTCTAATTTCCCGGCATTCGAGCAGCATAGCCAACCGCACAGGCACCCCATTTTCCCGTGCAGTCGAGTATCTCCAGCGTGCTGAATACGCAGCACAACGGAAAGAGGAAAAGCTCAAAGAAGAGTATGCGGCCCAGTTTCGCGATGTGCTTAGCCCCATGAAAAGCACCAGCTTGGAAGCTTCGCGGTGGCGGCAGGAATTAGCCGCGCGCACTGGAAACGAAAATCAACATATCGGTGTTCTATGACGACCGGCCCTAGCCAATGGATCGCAGAGATGAAACGCAAACGCGAAGTGCTCAAACTTCGCAGGGAGGCGCTTGCTCTGGCGAGGACGATTATCGAACAAGACCCTAGGACTGAGGGAATGAGCGCATACGAGATTGAGTGCGCCGCGTGCGATCTATGCGATAGGCAGGTTAACGAACTCAAGTTCCAGCAGGAAAACGACAAAGGAGAAACATCATGGCAGTAAACGAACTTACTCCACTACAGGCCCAGCAGCGGGAAAACATGCACGTGCTCTTTCCTCAGAGCGACGGGCGACGGGTAGCCAAAGACCCCGGGACGCGCCATACCAACTCGATGCGCGCAACGCTTGAGAAGCAAATTAAGCAGACCGGCTCCGATCGCCCTGTAACGTTGCTCAACCTCAACCCAATTGCGCTAAAGATCAATGGTGGCATGTTCCATCCGGAAGAGATACCTGCCTGCCCGCTGGATCAGCCATATGTGGTTTACGTGTTTGGCCAAACAAGATGGGGGCACAAAGACAAGGGCGTCGGTCTGGACAACGTGCATCAGATCGACCCATTCCCGGAAATTCCAAAAAGGCTAGCCGGCGAGTACATGCGTGAATACCAGCAGGAGAAGGATGGGTTTGGCGGCGTGCTCTGCTATGTAGGCGACCACCACCCATCGACCATAAAGAAGGGCGAGATGGTCATGGTGCCTGTGGTCACCTACGTCGACGGGGATCTGGTCATGGACGAGGAGGAAAGAGACTTCCATCAATTGCTGGGGATAGTACGCACCAAGCGTAACCAGTCGCTCATGCGCGACATTCAAGAGGCTGTCAGCTGGCACGAGAACCCGGAGCAGGCCAAGAACGTCAACGATTCCCACCGCGATAAGGCAAGGATGGCGAAGCGGGAAGGATTGATCCCCGAGCTTCCACGCTTTTGTATGCATGAGAACCTATTGACGGAAAAGCAGCCGGACCCGTGCCCAGTCTGCGTGGCGATTCCGAAAGCCGGTGCCATCCTGTGCACCAACTGTAACCACGTTTTCAATCCGCTCGAGGCTTACCGCAATACAAAGATCGCATACGGTGCCGTCGAGATGGACCGCATGACAGAGCTGGAATGGAAGATTGCAGACCAGTTAAAAGCGCAGAGGGATCATATCCGTGCGGGTCGCGGGGTTAAGGGCCAGTGAGCAGTTACACGGTCGGGCGGGTCAAGGGACGCGTACGGTCATTAGTGGACGATCCGCGCGCATCTTGGTGCACGGATGATTTTCTCATCCCGCTCGTCCAGGACTTGTACGAGGACTCCAGTTCCCAGCTTGTCTCCACGCAGAGCAGCTGGGACATCGGAGTGGTAGAGGTTCCCGGCATTCAGCCTGGTACACCCAACCTCTCAGCCCAGCAGGTAGCCGGCGGCATGCTCGCACAGCTTACCGACCAACCGTTGCGGATTGATTGGAAGCCGGCCGGACAGGCCGCGGCGTACTACCTGCTGATACCCAATTACGAGGTGCTGCCTGACATCCAGCCCGCGCAATACATGCTGGGCTGGGAGTATCGCAGCGATGTCATCTGGCTTACCCCGTGCACGATTGAGGTGGATCTGCGCATTCGCGGGGAATTTGATCCGCCCGACCTCAACGAAGACGCCAGCGTGCTTACGTCGCACCCGCGCATCGGGCTAGCAGTCTCTTATGGGGTTGGATCACTGATCGGAGTAATCCGTGGAAACAAAGGATGGGAGACCAGCTACAACGCGAAGTATGAAGAAATTATGGACGACATCATGACCGAGTTAGTCAGGTCAGAGCAGGGACAGATTAGGCGAATAGGCAGGCAATCAGGTCGCGGCGGTCGTGGTAGGGGCTTAAGCATTCCAACAGCAAGTTAAAGGAGAAATAAAATGGCATCAGTAGTGTCCTATATCAGCTACGAACATGCACCCGGAGGGTCGAAGGATTTTATCTTTAACTACTCCATCACCGTCTCTGGAACCTACACCACAGCCTCAACCGGTGAGTCCATCGACTTGACAAAGGCGCTCAACCCGAACGGGATTGAACTGGATGACTTCCTTCCGGCCGCAGGCTTGGATGAGAAGTTCGTTGACATCCTAATTGCCAACGTCCAGGGTTATGGCGTCGGGGTGTCTGCGTACAGTGCTGGATTGTTCAACTTGTTCTTCTACAGCGCTCCTGCCACCGAGTTGACTACGCAAACCTACCCAACAGCTATTTCTGGCGGCCAGGTGAACATTGCAGTCAGACACCGTGGCTGATACAATATAGGGGCGTGCGTCACCTGCGAGAGAACCAGAACGCGAGAATACATGCGAAAGAAAAGAGCTAACGGCGCTTGAATTTTAGTGGAATGACTCCGGCTCCGATCGCTCGATTCGGCGGCTACGTGGGCTCGGAAGATCCGACCGTGCTCCCGCTTGGCATAGCCGCGGTGGCGAAGAATGTTCGTTTCCAGCTTACCAGCGTGTTCACCCGGTATGGGCTGCAGACTGCGATGACCTCGCAAAATGCCGTCCCGATCAGTGGACTCGCATCGCTCATTTATACCCCGGAAAATCCAGGCGAGACGCTGTTTCAGGTCCCGATGGTGTTCGATACTTCGGGGTTTTTGCTGGTCGAGCAGCCGGCTGGGAGTGGGAAGCTGATACGCGTGCAGGGACCTCTCGTCACGCAACCGGTGAATGCACACGCGATCGTGACAGAGGCCTACAACAGAGCTTTCGTGGCGTTCAGCAATTTGAAGACGCCGGTAGCTCCGATCAATGTTTACTCTCTGACGGATCGGTATTTAAGCCCTTATGGCCAGAAGCCGCTCGGAGGATCTTGGCTAGCTTCGACAGCATACGTGGTTGGGGAGTATGTTCAGCCCACAGTGGCGGGCGGTAACGGGCATCTATACCGATGCTCAGTTGCTGGCACCACTCAAGGCGGAGAGCCAACATGGCCCTTGCCTGAAGGCGGTACTGTTCAAGATGGTACTGCGAGTTGGACAGAATCAACCCCCGTACTCGTCAACAGATTACCATCACCCAACACGCCCAGCATCACACGCGACAGCGGAGGAGGTACCTTTGCAGCGGGGCGAGACGTTTACCTACAAATTACGTTCACCAATTCCCAAGGTGAATCGATCGCGAGTGGTCCAGCGATCTTGGTGGCGACGGCGTCAAATGACGCGGTTCAAGTGGCAATCCCAACTCTGGCAAGCCTCGCTGGCTGGATTCGAGGACTCACCGCACCCTATGTGCCCACGGGATGCAATCTGTATGAAGCAGACGTTGCCACGGGAGGAGCTGCACCATCCAGCGGAAGCTTTGCGCTCGTGGGAAGCTATGCGCTAGGGGCAATGGCTACAGTAACGGCAACGGCCAGTGGTGCAGCGCCATCCACAGCAAACACGGCGAGGGTGACCCCTGGAGGTCTGGCATCGCCGCCTGCACCAACCGCAGAACGAGCTTCCGGCGCAGGAGCCTTTCCTGCTGGTCGTGATGTTTATCTGGTAGCAACATTCACCAATTCTACCGGAGAAACGCTACCATCCGTAGCAGGATCTTTGCTGGACACCGTACTTAATGATGCAGTGCAAGTTCCTATACCGTCTACACTGTATCAAGTAACAGGAGTGAAGCTTTATGAGTGCGACGTTGCCACCGGATCACCATCTCCAGCGACAAGTAGCTACGCTCTTGTCGGAACTTACCAACCCCTCAGTACCGCGACGATATCGGCCTCTGCTAGCGGTCCTCCCCCGCCAACAAGTAACACGAGCGGATCTGCTGGAAATATTGCACCAGACTCTGCGGACGTAAGCGATACTGGGGTTCAGGGGTATCGGTATGCATCAATTGCTTTCACTAACAGAAACGGCAATCTCAGCGGAACTGTCCCTGCATTCACGTCCATATTCGTTGATGTGCCAGGGTACGAGATTTACATGGCCAACATTCCGATTGGTCCCAATAACGTCATCAACCGTACGATTGGTCTCACCGTGGCCGACGGCACGAACGTGGGGCCTTTCTTCTACATCCCATCGGCTACGGTAAGCGCCAACATCCCGATGACTGCAACGGTCATCCCAGACAACACAACCACGACAGCATTCTTCAATTTCACCGACGAGTTTCTTGAAGGCGAAACCAGCACAGACATGACGGACCGGCTGCGCTGCATCCTGCCGCCGCCTGCTGTGGACGTATACTACTCGCCAAGCATTGATAGAATCGTACTTACAGGAGTTGGCGGCTATGGATCGGGACACTACATATCTCTTTCGGCTGATTCAGAGTCATACTACGGAGACACTAGCCCTATCCAAGTTGCTAACGGAAATGGACAACTCTGTATTTGCGCACGCGAGTTTCAAGGTACAGTGTACAGCCTTAAAGAACGCTCTGGATTCACTATATCTCCAACTGCAACAGATCCCAGTACTTGGCAAGTCAATCAGCGTTGGGAAGGTGTTGGACCCTGCGGACCGCGGGCAGTCTGTGTAACCAACGACTTCCTGTTCTTTGTGCATCGCTCTGGTGCCTACGCATATAGCGCGGGTGCTCCTGCACCGCAAAGACTTTCCGACGAAATGCCGGACATTCCCGGCGGCCTGTGGTCCACGATCAACTGGGATGTGCAGCAGACCATTTGGGCCTGCGCGGACGAAGAGAAGAAAGAGCTGCGCATCGGCGTACCTGTCAATGGTTCGCTGACCCCGAACCTGACCTTGACGCTGAATTACTCCGAAGGCTTGCAGGGCCCCATCAAGTTCACCGCGATGGATGGAAACGAGAAGTATGTGCCCGGCGGCCGCAAGTGGTCAATAGATGACATCGCCGGAAACTGTGCGGTCAAGGTAGAACGTGCATTGCCGACACTTGCATCCCCCTTTGGCACCATGCGGCAGTCGCAGGTACTGATTGGCTCATCTTCGCCTGATGGAACTGTGCAAGCCGTGACGATGGGGGTGTACCGAGATGGACAGCAAGGCATTGACTCGCGGTACAGAACTGCATGCCCGCCAACGCCAGGGATCAGCCAGCTTGGCGGCGTCAGCATTAACGCTACAGGTGCCGGTGCGATGACTGTATCTGTGATGGTCGGCGGCCTATTCACCACGTCCCCGGGCATGGGCAACCAAGGCGCTCTCCCGACTGGAGAAGTCAAGATGCCAGATCATCACCTAACCCCAGAGCAGTGGAGCGCGTATGATGCTGGAGCTCGTGGAGTAAGCGACGAATGGTTCAGCATCGAATTCAGCAACAATAAAACGCCCGACTCGTATTTCGGCGTAAAAGGCGCAGTGCTCTTCACCAGACCGCTATTCTCTGGACGTGCGGGGTCGGGCAGATAGTGGCGCTCGCATTGAATGGTGGCCAGATCAACGCGGCGGCAGGTAGCAATCAGGCCCTGCGTGAAACACTGCAAGCGATTGCCAACGAGTTTCAGTCTCAGTATGCCCAGACCGGCAGCGGACCGATTCAGAAGGTCGATGCGACTCCGGCAAAGAATCTTGGGCCGCCCGGACAATGCGCCCTGTCTGTAACTGGGGCCAACGGGACGTTTACCGTCAACATCACTCTGCCACAGCAAGCATCTGGTTCGGCCAAGCCAGCCAACCCAACCAGCGCGCCGATCTATCAGGAGGTTTCTAGCTCTCCAGTCTCTAACTTCACCACCGGGCTGGTGGTCTATCCGATCACCGTAGCGTCATCAATGAGCTTTGACAACCCCGGCGCTACATTGTTTTGGAGGCTGCGGAGCACTTACGACCAGAGGACCTATACCTCGTACACCTATCAGCAGGGTGGGGCAGTTGCAGCGGGGCTGGACACATCGGCGGCGCATAATCCCAACCTGCTTTTGAATCAGTCAAATTTCGCCCGGATCGATTCAATTGGGGCAGGAGCTACGGCGACTATCCGCATATATGGAAGCGGCGGAGTCGGCACTTCATGGACTTCGATTCTCGGAGAAAACAGCAAGGTTATACCTGCGGGTACGCTGCTAAATGTCACATACGGCAGCACGGTTTATGTGGCATGGGACGGATCGCGCTATCAGATGAAATCCGATCTCACGCAGACCTTTGCCGATACTTGGCTCCCCGTGGGATCAACATCTGTAATTTCCAATGGCGCTGGCCTCGTGCTTCCGCTGATCACCCCAGTCAGTACCAGCGGTCACATCATCGGGTATGACATCACAAATGGTGGGAACGATATCACTGGAACTCTTTCCTTCGCGATCGTCGACACCGGGGGCGGCACGGGCGCTACGGTTGGCCCGGCAACTATTTCGGCTGGCGTTCTTACCGCACTCGGAGCTGGCAACCCAGGAGCAAGTTATTCGGGAGCCACGACCGTCACGGCGAGCGGCGGGATTAGTGGTGGCGTGGCTGGAGGGGGAGGCCCCACCGGTAACAACAACGGACGGCTCTACACAACCTCATGAGCTACCAACTTCACCAGCAATATCTAGACCTGGCGAGCGGCTTTCATGTGATCGAGCTGCGTGACGAACGCGGCCACAAGCACCTGCTGCAGATCGCGGTAGGGCATGACGCCTGCCCCGCATGCGGGGCCGTGCATCCGAAAACGAACCTTGGCGAACTGGACCCAACCGCAGCCATTGTCACGCACAACGAAGCGCTGAATACGTCGCAGCAGAACATGCTCGAATATGCCAAGAAGCACGGGCTTGTCGTGAAGTGATGTTCCACATGGAACATAAGTGAGGCTTTCATTTAGGACCGCCGTCCCGGAAGACCTACCAGCGATTCAGCAGTTACATCAAGATCAGCAGCAAGCACAGGGCACCTCATACGAGTTGCCTTTTTTGTTTGCGCGCAACATCCCGATTGCTCTTGTCGGCGTGGACGATGTCGGCGTAATTCGGCAGTGCTTTTACTGTGAGGCCGTCTGCGAACTCCGCTTTGTTGGATGTGATCCCCGCGCGACGGCTTTATCTCAGCGCGAGAGTGACGGGCTTTGTTACGTATTAAAGCTTATGGGCTATCGGTGGCTAGAAACCTACGTTCCGCGAAAGTTGAAAAAGATGATTCAGAAACCGCTTCGACGTGCCGGATTTACCTGCGTTGATCAGGAGTTGGCGCACTTTACGCGCGATTTAAGGGAGAAACCATGAGCCGTGGGCAGGAATCCAGCGTTGTCAACACCGCTTCGAGCCAGAATGCAACCAACTTTGGCAACGCTCAGTCTGCATACGGCAACACGCAGAGCGACATCGGGAACTATCAGAACCAGCTGAACAAGTTTGTCTCCGGTAATCCGTACACGGCCGGTGGTGAATATTCGAGTACCATTAATCCCCAGCTGGCCAACGCCTCCGACGCCGGCGCCAACTCGCTCGCGGGCTCGCTTCAAAGCCAGGCTAAACGGACCGGGATGAACAGCGCAGCCAATGCGGCCACCGCAGCGAGTGGGGCGCAGGCGGACACTCGTGACCTATCCAGTGCTCTTGCCAGTTCCAACCAGAATCGCATCAGCAGCGAAGCCGGGTACAACCAGACCGCGCTTGGTGCTACATCCACGCCGATCAGTGCTGAATCTGGCTTATATGGAACTGCGGGCGGCCAAGCGAGTAGTGCGCTGGGAACACAGCAGTCTGCATCCACGCAACCAGGATTCTGGGATACCTTAGGCAACTCGTTCGCAGGCGCCTTGGGTCAGGCTAAGGGTGGTTCTGGAGGGCAGGGATAAATGGGCGGCTACAGCATTACAGACCCGACATACCAGGCACTGAGCTCGAGCGACGACGACCCCAGAGCTATGCTTGCCAAGATCATGAGCCCATCGAGTGCAGCACAATTGGTCGGCCCGCCACCCGACAGCCCGCCCGCGCATCAGCCAGGTGTGTCGACGCCATTGACCGGAACCCTTGCTGCAGCCCCATCGCAGGCGGTCGCCAAAAACATGGACACCGCATCCGGCCGGCAAGCGTACAACACCCCGCAGCAGTCACCCATTGGAGGCCTTGCTACGGGCGTGTCTAACCCCCCAAATGGCGGCGACGTCAACAGCATCGTAAACCCGGTGCAGCCTGCGCCAATAGCGGCGCGCACCGCAGTTCAGCCTGCAAACACTGGTCGCTTCGGTGTTCAGCAGGTTCAACCTGCAGTTAGTCCGACCAACATGGGTCTGCCGCCCGCCGTGACGCCAGCCCCATATCAACCTGGCGTGCCTTTAGCTGCCCAGCAAGCGCAGCGGTTGCGGTCGTATAGCTCCGGGCCCGGTCCAGCAATGTACGCCGCTTCTCAGTCGCCAGTAAGCACCGATCCGCGAAACCCTGACCCAAGCGCTTCTCTGCGGCCTGCTGGTAGTAGTGTTGCAGGACCTCAGCCCGTTTCACCTGCAGCGCCTACTCAGGTGCAGGGACCCTCTGCGCTGGATACCGCCCAAAGCAGGTTGGCGCAACTCACTAATTCCGGTAGCGGCGTGAGTCAGATTCAGAACCCATTCTTGCGAGGTTTGGCGCGGACGGCTGATGTCGCTGGTTCCATCCTTGCCCCAGGTGTTGCGGCCGCAATTCCAGGCACCACGCTTCACAATCAGCAGCTGATCGGACGCCAGCAGCAGATTGTCGGCAATGACCAGGCGCAACAGACGGTTGCGGCGCAACAGCAGGATATTCAGCAGCAAACCGCCCAGCGCGCAGCGACGGCAGCCAAAGAGACCGCTATGGCTGGGGCGGACACCCCGCGGCCGGTAACCGCGCAGGAGGCCGTGCAGGCTGGGACCCCAGGTCTCGAAGGCAGCATTATGCGGCCCAGCGACATCGGTAGGCTCAACCAGCGTACGGTCCAAAACCAAGGCCAGATAGACAAGCAGGATGATCCGGATTCGGTAGCCGCAAAGAATGCGCAATCGCTCGCGGATGTACGCCAGACGCAGCAGGTACTCAACAAGGCGAAGGCAGACGCCGCGAATGCAGATCCCAGCACGCCCGCTGGCAGAATGGTCATAGCTAAACTTCGCGCGGCAGAGGACGGCCACTCTGCCGCCATGGTCCGCGCTCAGGCGCAGATGATCAATGCCCAGGCGGGAGCATTTGGCACGGTCAACGGGCAGGCGCTGCCGGGAGCGATGCTCACCGATCAGGGTCAGCCGGTCGGTTCCCACTTCCAATCAAACGTCAGGCCTACCGGGGCAGAGCGCGGGAAGGGCGATCTGGCAACAAGCGCTAGGAAAGAAATCGGCACTATGCAGGCGATCGCCGAGAAGCATCCGGAATACTTTGGTCCCGGATATGGGCAGAGTCAGCAATTCCAGAAATGGATAGGTTCTCAAGATCCTGATGCCCAACGGTTCGCTACTGCTAAAGCGATCGCCGGCGAGCACGCTGCGGCGATGTTCGGGTCACACTCAAAAGAAGTCATCCAGCAAATTGACTCGGCACTTGGCTCGTTCCGCGATAACCCCGCCGCGGCTAAGGCAGCCATGGGTGAAGTGCTGGGCGCTACTGGTGTATTCGCCAAGGCCGGAACAATGAAAACCGTGGGTAGCAATGTGGCGGCCCAAGCGGTGCCTCAGAGAGATCCGACCATGCTTTACGCGCGCGACCCAGGCGGTAAGCTGCACGCTTCCCCGAAAGAGGGCGCTAAACCTCTGCCGGCCGGCTGGAAGTATGATGTGCAGCCCGCAGGAGGCAAGTAGTGGGAGGCTGGGGCGTACCGGTCGACGAGCAAAGCACTGCGGCACCCGCGGCATGGGGCACGCCCGTTGACGAGGACTCAGGGACCGTACAGCCCGCCATACCGCAACCAGCTAGCCCGGTCCAGAGTCCTCCAAACATGGGAATGATGGACTATGCCAAGATGGGCTGGAATGCACTCACCCAACCGGAAGCGACAGGCACGCGACCGGGCGTAATCGGACAGGCCGCGACAGCCATCCACAATGTCGGCGGCCGTGCCCTGAATGTTGTCGGGCAGGCGATACCGCAAGCGGCACAAGCGCTATCTGATGCCGGACAGCACCCACTCGATACCCTGATGAAAACCACCCCCATGGGGATGGCATCAGATGCCGCCAATGCTGTGGCCAGCCGGGTAGGAGAATTTCAGAACACGGCAAAGATGGATCTCCCCTTGGCAGCTGAGAACGTCGCTGGGGATGCGCTGGGAGCGTATGCGGGCAGCAAGCTCGTGGAAGCGGCCAAGCCGGCCGTGGCGGCTGCCGGTGATGTCGCAGGGAGGGCCAAGCAGTTCATCCGCCCCGCAACCTCAGAGGGTGTGGTCCCCGCACCGCAACAGGCGGCTGCGGGCTTGGCAAAGGCTATCAATCCCCCTGGTGGAATCCCAGAAGGGCTTGAGGATTCGCTGGCCAACCAGACGCCCGGGATCAAGGATTACGCGGCGCGCACCAGCAACCCACTCAACACCCGCTGGGAACTAGCCAAAGCAGCCCTCGGTCACGCCCAAGAACTGAACGACTTCTACGACCAGCATGTACTTGGTCCCAGCGCTGACCGGCCAGTCTCAATTGAGGGCACCGGATATCAAGGGGAGAGCAACGGCAACGGCAAGGCGACCCTTGGCCAGATCGATGACCGGCTGAGCGCAATCAACAAGCTGACCAAGCCAGCCTACAACAACATCAATTCCGGGGCCACCATGACTGCGCTGGAGCGGATGGGATTGGACAACGAGGCGGGCGCGCTGCGGTCGACCCTATACAACGAGCTGGCCAATGACACCGGTATGACGCCGGATGCCGTTAAAAAGCTGCGTACGGACTATGGCCAATCCTATGACATAGCCAGCAAGACGGACGCGGCACGCAGGCGGGTAGGCGTGGGGGGTCCCATCCCGCTGACCAAGGAAGGCCTGATTCAAAGCGTGCTCGAGAACGTGGTTGGCGGCCGGGATGCTATTGCAGACCGCGGCGTGCAGAGCGCATTGCAGCAGTTCAAGCCCGCCATGTCGCCGATTGCTGATATGCGGCAGAACGTCACCGGGTTTCGTATCCAAGCGGCAAATACCGCAGCGGCCAACCAAGCGGCAGCACAGCAGGAGGTTGCGCATGGCGTGGGACTTGGACAAGATGCGCAGGCAGCAGCCGCTCAGCGCGGACAGCAGGCTTCGGGAATCAGGGGGCAAAATAACGCCCAAGCTCTCTCTGCTGCGCAGCAGGAGGTTCTACACGCCCATGATCTACAGACGACCGCACAGGATGCCGCCGCACAGCGCGCAGGACAGGCGTCAACGGCGCGCGCAGGGGCGGTTCAGGCGGGCGGGCAATTCACGCAAACCACAGAACCGACCGCTGGGACGTTCAGCTCGCCAAATGTACCCAAGGGGCTGACCAGGTACAGCGGCGGCAAAGCCTACGCTCTAGACCCAAAGAGCGGCTGGTGGGTTCCGCAGTAGGCTATTGAGGGAAGAAAACCTTGTCCATCAGGCCGAGCGCGGCAAATACGCCCACGACGCACAGCAGACCAGCGATTGCGCCCAAGACGATCTGACCGGTGGCGAACAGCAGAACCGTCACCAGGGCGAGGGCTGCGATGCAGAACAGCGCAAACATTACTGAACTTCAATCGTCGCTGGGCACGTACTCCCCGCGAAAGTGCTCCAAAAGGTTCGGCCATACACTCGGTACTCGCATGCGACTCCGGGCGCATAGGTCGGGGTGGGCGAGTAGTGAGACCTTCCTGTCCATTGAGCAGTGGCGGCATAGGCTACGGCAGGCAAGAGAAGTACAAGAATCGCAATGGCTTTCATGGCCACAAGTGTACACCTGGAAAGGTAAAAGATGGGAACATCCAAAGTAACTCCCCCGGCCGGACTGCACCCAGATTCGCTGCCGCCTGATTATGACGGCTGGGACAAAGAGCCCACCGTCCCGGATCATCCGCTCGGAAGCATTCGGGCGATCGACTATGACACCGGCCTGCCCATAGTAAAGCGAAAGGCGGAACAAAGTGGAATATCTAACGCACAAGGAACAGGAAACGACACTTCAGGAAATAATGCGCAAGCTAGCGGAGTATTGGGAAAAGGTGTATCCGAAGCCAAGCCAGCCGCAACCCCTGAAGCCGGGAAGCCAACCCAGCCCAAAGCCGAGGAAAAGCCGGGCAAAACCCAAGAGCTAACCAAGGGCAGCCCAGTAACCCTACCTGACGGCACCAAGGGTAAGGTGATGCACATGGTGCAAAACATGGGCACGGTGCGGGTAAGAACTGATGACGGCCGCAATCTGACTGTACGGCAATCTGCACTGAAGGTTGCGCCTCACGTCATGGTCGTAGCACATGCAAGGAAGTTACCAGAGAGGTAGGTGATGCCCAATGCCAGAGACACAATTCCAAGGTCTGATCCGCCGCCCGCCGATGGCCCTAAGCGGGAACGGCTGAGGTAGCAGGGCTGTTGATGCCTAGAGACGGCGAAGCGGATGCTTTTCGATTTCTTCGGTAGTAGCCTTGAGAAAATTGGCAGCTTACAACCCTTCCACGCCGCCGCTGCAAATAAAGTATACGGTCACCGGAGCAAACCAGTTCTAAAAACTCTCTAATAAAAGGGGCACCACGAATGAAACACATACTCAAGCCAGAAGACATGGAAATGGCTCAGCTGTTCAACGAAGGGCTGAGCTATCGCAAGATGGCTGTAAAATTCGGCCTTGCCCTAAGGACCATTGAACGTAGAAGCAAGTGGCCGGAGATGATCGAATACAGAGCAAAGCTCTCTGCCGCCCAGGACAAAGCGATCGAGTCGCGCATGCAGAAGGAGGCCAAGCAAGCAGTGGCGAAGTTGCCAATCATCTTCAGGTTTGAGGATGCGGCCGAGCGGTTTCTTAAGCTTGCTGACCACTCGACCAGCGAGCTCTGCAGGCTGCAGGCTACGCGAGCGCTGATGGAACTATATGGGGTTGCCAAGGCTCCCTTGGGTGGCCAGGTCGATGATTTGCAGAACAGCACAACCCGACCCGACGTTTACCAGGCCGAGTGGATGCGGAAACCGCAGTAAATGAGCGAAAGATACAGGTGGCATCCTGAAACTGACGCCCAGAAGGCGGCATTAGATTCTCCGGCGGAGCTGCTGTTTTTCGGGGGATCTGCGGGGAGCCTGAAGACTGAAACAATTTTGATGGATGCGTGTCAGGAGATAAGCAACCCTAACCTGAACGCCATGATCTTTCGCTCATCTTACGTTGAGATGAAGGACATTATCCGAAAGTGCCGCCGCCTCTACACGCCCCTGGGCGGAAAATACAACGGTTCTACATATACTTGGACATTCCCGCGTTTCCCAGGAGAGTCTCCGCCCACAGGCGCGGCAATCAGGTTCGGCTATATGGGAAGTGACGATGACGTGTGGAAGCTGCTTGGGCTAGAACTGACCTTCATCGCCTTCGATGAATCCACTCGACACACTGAATTCCAGGTACGCAATGCGATCAGCCGTTTACGAGCCACAGATCCGACCATTAGAAAACGAGTGCGACTGGCCTCTAATCCGGGGGGCGTTGGTGCAGATTGGCACATGAAGCTATTTCTACATAATTACTGCCCAGTCCATCAGCCGGAGAAGTCATGCGTTCCGGGCAAGCTTTACTATGACCGCAAGTGGCCTTCGGATGGCGTGAAGATCCCGCTATCGGTCGCCTTTATTCCAGGGAAACTCTCCGACCATAAACTGCTCGGAGATGACTACATAAAAAATCTCAACCAGATGTCCTCCGCCTATGCGGAAGCCATGGCCAAAGGATGCTGGGATACCCTCGAGGGCGCATACTTTCCTTTCCTCAACCGAGACATGATTCGCAGGATTGAAGAGTGCGATATTCAGCCATGGCATAGTCACTTTTTGGCGATCGACTACGGAATGGGCCAATCTTATGCAGCGGCCGGCCTATTTGTTCGGAGTCCTCCGGAACTCGCCAAGACCATAAGTATTACCGGACTCAAGACGGAGGTAATCCAAGCACCTTGGCCCAATGGAAGAATCCGGCAAATAGGGGAGATTTGCGTCCCCATGACCCCGGTAGACGATTTCATCCGTATGGTGATCGAAGGCTTCATTGTTCCCCATGGCGATGAGCGGCAGCGCTCCATAGTAGCCATATTTTTGGACCCGGCAAATTTTAACCCGTCGTATGATCTTCGCCAAGGAACCGGAGGCCACGCCGTATCTGACCAGATGGACAGGGTGCTCGACCCGCTCGGCATGTCATGCCAAAGAGCCTCCAATAACCGCCCCGGAGGATGGCAGCTACTCTCAAGAATGCTCAGGGATGGCGAATTCGAATTAACGAACTACAGCATGCAAACGTTCGATGCCCTGCGCACACGAATGATTGACAAAGAAAAGTATCTGGATATTTTCAAGGAAAAGGGAAAGCCAGAAGATGACCTCTCGGACATGGTTAGATATGGGGTCTATTCGTGGATTCACCCTGCAGACAAGCCGCGCGAGCTGGTGCTGAAGGAGGCCATTGAGGGCTTTGACAGAACCACGCGCGAGGGGATGACAAGCTCAGCGATACGCTATCAGGAGGCCGCTGACAAATTCGATCAGGGCGAGGAGCCCTTGCGGTTAGGCGGCAGACGGCTTGGAATGGGGAGAAGGCGCTAACCAACTCCCCGATTCGGTTTATGCAGCTTTTGTTTTGGCCCAGCGTGCTTTCTGTGCAGCAGCGATGCGCTTGCGGCCGGCAGGGGATATGCTGTAGCGGCGTGGTTTCTCTGCAGTGAGTATACTTCTGGCCTTCTGCAGGTTGGTGATTTCGGTTTCGAGTGAATGAATGATTTGCTGTGTGTCCATGGTAGTTCCTTTCTATTTCAGTGGTGCGGCTAAAAAGCTGTCCTTCGTGCCGTTCTCATTCATGTAATCGAGTGCCCGGCTAAGTAGTGCGGCCATCGCGTTGTGAAAATCTACTGACTTTTCGAGAAGGTAGAGTTCGTTTGCCGCAGTATCTTGTGGCAGTTTGGCAATGCAGTCGCCTAGATTTCGCATGCGATCAGCGATTTGCTGGTTAGTGAACCGTGCTTTCATCTGCTCAAGCGTGACACGGTCCGAGAGCAACCGCGAGCACTTGCTGGCCGTGGGCCCACTTGCCGCCAGACTTACGGCTATTGGTCTGCGCGGTTCGGACTGTCCCGATTGGGCAACTGCTGATACCAGTGTCAGCGCAAGCAACGCTGTAAGGGTATACGTAGAACATCTTGGTAGTGCCGTCGGAAAGGTCGATTTTGGCATGGCGATCACCTCACTTTTCGCTTTTAGATTGCGCCGTTTCATCTCCTGCCCCCAGCCATACGGCGCGATCTAGCTGCGGGGATCAAATGGAGCCTCGGTTGAAGGGATAGCAGCGGGTGAGGTCTTCAGGGCTATACTCAATTCCGGCCTTGATTGGACCTGTGTCTGTTCCGGGGATCGTTCCTCTAGGACATATACCGCGGAGAGGAACAGTGCCAGAAACAGCGGTATCAGTGCTAGCTTTTCTTTTAGGCTCCACGTTTTTAGTGATTGCATTTTTGTTCACCTCCTCTCGGTACCGATTAAGTGTTTATACTGCTCATAAATCTCCCTAGCCGCTCTTTCTCGGCCCTCGTTCGTATTGAAGGGGTGAAAGAATCCATACCAAAACGCGAACCATCTCATGCGAAACGGCATCACTTCTCGCCTCCCACTTTAGGCATCACGGCTTCAACAGCAGCGCTCATGGTTGCGGCACCTAATGCGTTCGGCAAAACACCATTTGAAGTCCAGGCTAGCGGCACGAGAGCAGAAGCCAGATCAACGAAGGCGTCTTCGCCCCACGTGCCGAAGGTATAGAACAGGTCAAGGTTATCGTCAAAGACGGCTTCCCCTCCCTGCAGCGCGGGATCAGCATCGTACAGGGCTATTCCCGCTCCTATATCCAGGGTAATCGGCAGATCGCACAGGACCACCTTGGCGCCGGCAGTGTGAGCGAGTGCAATCATCTGCTGCAGGTTGCCGCAAGTGTTGATTCCTCCCGGGTCGCAATATGGACTCCAGCCGGGATCGATGTCGTAAGTGCCGACGAGGATTACCACGACATCGGGATGCCCAGCTAAGGCAGCAGGGAACCGGGCTAGAACGCTTGTCGAGGTCTCAGCCGTGACGCCCGGGGGTGACCCGAAGTTGAACCATAGCGGGTTATCCTGCTGAGAGATCCAGGCAGTCAGTATAGGGTCGCCAACAAAGGCGACGACAGGATCGTGCTCCAGATCCTTGGATACCAGCTTGGGGCTGACCTGCATGCTGGAGCAACCGGTAGCGAAGATGAGAGCCAAAGGCAGAAAGTGCTTCATGGTTTGCTCCTTAGGCGAGCGCGAACACTAAAACCTGATCGTCATACGTCCCGACTAGAACCTTGCCGTTGCTCACCACTGGCGGGCAGTACTTGTTGTGCGAGTAGTTAATGCCCCAAGCGGCAGAATCCCAGAGCAGCTTGATTACACCGTTCGCAAAAGCCTCAGCATTGTAAACGAGAAATCGGCCGCCGCCGATTCCTGACCCGGCGTCGCCTAGAGGGATACACGCGAAAAGCAGCGGTGTGCCCGTCTTCGAGCCGTTGCTGGAGATGCACATAAAGCCGCCCGGATCGCCCGGCTGATTGGCGGAGGCTGTTTCGTTACCCTGAGCCAGAAACGTGAGCTGCCCAGCCGACGATAGCGACCAAGCCCGGAGCTGGGAGTTGCTGGCCCACACGAACACGATCACTGTTCCATCTGCTCTTTGATACGAGACTGGAGTCGAATGCATTTCGTGCGCATTGCCCTGGTACTGAAAGTCCAAGTTGCTTGAATCTTGCGGTGCGGCGTTGACACCGTTGCCCGGATAGTATCCCAGCCAAAGAGGTGCCGATCGAAGCTTGCCATAGTTGGCGGGCGCATTGATGAAACTCGCGAGCGTTGTCTCGCCCAGGTTCCGCGTGTTCGAGACAAATCCGATGCTGTCTTTTCCTGCAGCTACGATGCTGTTGTACTGCGGTACAAGCAATAGCCCGGAAGAGCCCACATCTGCGTCATACCAGCCCTCGTCCTCCTGCTCTGGCGTTTCCACGCGGCCTTTATCGGTAAATGGCGACCATCGATCAACAATTGCCAGTGAGGCTGGAGAATGCGTGTATTGCAGCTTGATAATGCTCTCTCCAAAGTTCTGTATGCCATCGAACCCGCCGTTTCCGGTGGAAGCGTAGATGTACCCAGCAGCATCCGCGATCATCGATGCGCCGCTATTCCAGATGCCCGCGCCTTGCCCGGCAGACGTGGCTAGCGCAGCCGTGACCGTGTTCGTTGCCACATCGAAGGCGATGACCCAGCCAGTGGCGCCCGCGGAGAATTCATTGACCGTGCTTGCTGGAATGAAGACGGTTTTCACGCCTCCAACGTTCGTCATCAGCAGTGAGCCGCGCTGCTTGCGCAACATGCTGGAGTATGTCTCCCCATTCGATTTGAGTGCGGACAGAGGCACTGGATTGCAGACCCAACTCCCATCTCCGAGGTTAAGTACGTAGACAAAATGCGCAGCCTTGGCTTGCGAGCCGTCGACAGAGGACCACGCCACCAGATAAATACGCTTGGTGTCCATGTCGATGACAGGCGTCGAGAGTATGCCCCAAAACTCGTTTATGTTGTAGGAATCAATCGCGCTTGATCCTCTGACTGGCGTGGCTATCTTCACTTCCCAGATCAGGTCGAACGTTTGCGTGGTGGGATCGAAGCTGTTGGGGTCGAATGCCCAGACGGTATTATTCATGGAGCAGAGAATTACGAGATCCCGCGTAAGGCCATCCCCGCACGCCACACTCGGAACGATGAGCGGCTGCGCCTCGCAGCCTCGCAAATCGCCTTGCATGCCCATGCGGCCGATAAGCTTGATCCCCTGCGCGGCGACGTTCGCCTGCGTCAACGTAGTCTCTAAAAGATTGCAGCCAGAATTGCTGTTGTCGAAACCCCGTTTCAATACCGGGATCATCGTCCCGCTCACCGTCTGTGCGCGTGCAGGCAGCGCTGTGGCGGCGAGGGAGAGGGCCGAGAGCTTGGCAAATTCGCGTCGGTTCATTTGCACTCACCACTTCCAAACATCGAGCCGCCGGTTGCCAGAACATCCTTCCACTCCTCTTCTGTCCATACGGTGGCATGCTTAAGCATTTCTATCGCCGCGCCGTATCGGTCAGCTGCATAGACTTCGATCGGCGGTATCGTGCAGTCGTTCTGCGTCTCAGTATGGGCGAGTCCTGTGATATAGAACTTCTTAGGCTCTGTACCGGCACCGCACATAGCGGCTGGCAGAAGCGTAAACACGGCAGCGATAAAGCTTGCTCTGGTCATTGGTCCCCCTCCACCTTCTTGATGGCCTCATCTGCTATAGTCCAGGCTGATAGCCAGTTGTCGGACTTCTTGATGGCAGTCAGTGCGGCCTCAAGAAATGCGATTTCTTCGATCGCAAACCTGCCACCCTCCCACCTCTCGTAAGTCTTCTGCCAACGTGCAGGTATCTTCGGTGCTTCAGTCTGCGTCATTCTTATCCCCCTTGGGGATGCGTCCCCAAATACGGTGTAATCGGTGATGTTCTCCAGTGGAGCTTGCGTCAGTCCAAGGAGATTAGCGATGTGCTCCCGCAGCTGGCTTATGGTGGCCTGCAGCAGCTCGTCACCTGCACAGTAGGCATCGATCTTCCCTGACATCACGCGGGCTGCTGCAATAGCCTCGTCGCGCTCTCTGGTTAGAGTGCTGATGGTGGCCGCCTGTTGATACCAGTCTTTTTGCTTGGCGAGTAACATATCTGCATTATGGTCTCGCTCTTCCCGCAATTGGCTTATGGTGGCCTGCAGCTGGGCAACCTGCGCCTCAAGCTCTTCCCGCTCTTGGCGTAGCTGGGCCTCTAGCTCGGCTATGCGTGCCTCGGCTGACCCGATTTCCTCAATCAAACCTCGGCTAGTGTGGCCCGCAGGGTAAAGATAGGTGTAGTCCATCAGGTGTCTGGCGGGAACATCCGGTTGTTCAGTTGCGAGTTCAGGAAAGCCATTGTTTATCGCGTCCATGTTGTATCTCACCTCCGGCGCAGGCTTCCGGGCATCATCCACTGCGGTTGTTTTGGCCGGCTCAGTCATTTCTTCTCCTTTGGTGCGGGACAGGTGGCCAAAGCTGCGATCTCATCAAGTGCTGAATAATGCTTACCGTCCTTGTAGCCCACAGCCGGACGTTCAATAGCTATAGCGCGGATCTGGCCCACGGTGGTCTGTAGCTGGGCAACCTGTGCCTGAAGACCCTCAACGTAGTCGTCACGGCAAATGACGCAATACCAGCTTTCTTCGCCATGCGTGCAGCTATCCTTGATTTCGTCGCTCATGGCTTCTCCTGGGGCAGGTTCGCCGCGTGATTGTGCGGAAAGCAGGTCTTAGACATCTCGCCGAGTGCTGCAATAGCCTCATCCCGCTCCCGGGTCAAGGTGCTGATGGTGGTCTGTAGCTGGGCAACCTGCGGTATTGACATAGCCTGAAGGTGCATGTCTTCCCGCAGTTGGAGGATGGTCTCGTTGGCGGTGCGTAGCTGGGATTCGGCTGCACTATAATTAAGCATTTCCAGGTGGACCCTGTAGGCATCATCTAGCACGATCCACGGCACATCGCATAGTGGAAAACTGTACTGCGGTTGCCAAATACCGTTACGCGCAAGCCAGCCGCGCTTAATCAACTCAGCGTGGCGTTGCTCCATCTCTGCCTTACCTGTCCCGGCTTGCTGTGGATCACTCATGGCCGACCGCCTTTTCTGTAACAGGAAGTTCCGGGTTCAGTAATTGGAGTGCCCGATCCATCGATTCATAGGTGGCATGGACTTCCCTTGTTGCGGGTTCGGAATCCAAAGAAACCTTGAGTCTGGCCCATGCAGCCTTCAATTCGTGGACCTGTTTCGGATCAATCATGATATCCCCCAACGTGGGTCGCGGTGCCCGCTCCATATTCGTGCAGGTACCTCCATCGCTCTGGGCACGGTATACCTCCCGGTATCTCTGCCTTACCTGTCCCGGCTTGCATATCGCTCATTACGCCTCCCGCAACTGCACTACTGCCTCGTACCAGAAGAACTCCGGACCAGGATCAAGCGCACCCGGGCTCCATTTTGATTCTTCCACCCACTGCTCATGCAGGTAATACGCTGCCACCGCAATGACGTGATGCGGGCAGAGCCACTCGCCTCCGCCCGATCCTATTTGCTGCCAGGTGCAGTCCTTGTGGCTCACGGGGTGACCGGTTCTGCTGGAAAGGGTTGGTTGAGAAAGCCCATCAGCTCATCGACGAAATCCTCCGCCTGATACCAAATATCTTGGGCAGCGGTTTCGCCGGCTGGCTCGCCTAGGCTTTGCCACAGGTAATAGGCATTGACAGAGATGTATTCTTGCCTCTCTGCAAGCGTAGTGGTGGTGGGGATTCCTGCAGGGGTGGGGACGATGGTGCTCATGGGCGGTTCTCCTTCTGGCGTTTAGGGTTAGAGGTAAACTCCGTAAACGAGCGAGTTGCACCCATTTACGTTGCGAGGGATGGTGACGGCGATGCAGCCCCAGTAGTCGGTCCACTTGTCGGCGCTGTATCCTGCGTTGCCTGTAAATTCATGGAGTCTGGTGTTTCGCGGATAGCGGGTTTGCACGGTGACTGTTTGTTCCGAGAACTGATTATTATTGAAAAAGCAGACGCAGCCTGGCGCAGATCCATAGCCTAGCCGCTCGCATACGAATGTCTGGTAGTCGGCGTTGCGGGTGACAAATCCGCCCTGCGCAAGGTTCTTCCAACGCCAGAGCCCATTGTTGATACCTGCCTTCATGCCATAGCAGTTGGGGTCGGTCGACCAATCACGGTAGTAAATCTGAGGCTCGCCGGGAAAAGAGCACATAATGTCGTAGCCGAGATGCTTATTCCAGATTGTCTGCTCGCCTTCGGTCGTGTCGGTGTCGTGGTCTTCAATGAACGTAACCGCCTTCATTGAATCCTGCATGCAGTAGCCAATGTCTGACAGTTGGCCCATCCACACCTGGGAGTTGTTGTTGCAGATAGTTCCCACATTGAACTTGAACATGAAGTCGAGCACCGACATGCGCCTACCCATCCAGTAGTTCACGAATCCGGCGAGGGCATAAGGATTGCCGTCGAAATACTCACCGTTAAAGAAGGCGTTTGGATACTCCTTGCGGATTGCGTCGATGAAGGCTTTCAGGAAATCTGCGTTCAAATCCTTGCACTCGTCAATGATGAAATCATCGAACCCCAACACCTTCATTTGGTTGAGGTGGGCGGCGATGGCTCCGTTCCACATGTACCGATTCGGCTGGTCATAAGCACACAGGTCACCATCAGGCCAGCCGCCAGAAGGATCAGGTACTGAGTCAGGAGCCACGTTACCGGGATAGGTTGTCTGACCGGCGACTCTCGCAAAGCACGCAGGAGTCTTAGGGAATATCGCAGACTTGTATTCCTGATTGGGCCAGCCGCCCATCTGGTGAAGAACCGTGCTACCCATAGCGCGCATGCCTTGCGCATGGACAGCATTAACGGCAGCGATACATTGTGCTTCCGATCCGAAGGCTGTTCCATCGAAAATATAATCCTCTTTTTTGTCGAACCCGCCGGAATCTTCGCCCGCAGCACCCAGCGTAGCCGGAGCGAAGAGCACCCTATCGATGCCAGCCGCCTTATATTCTGCAGCATCGGCGGCGATTCTTTGGTAGGCCGAGTTCTTGGGCCAGCCAACCACTTCAGACGCATTAGCGGCATCCCAAAGCATCCAGTTCGTGTCCAAAATGGGCATCGTTTTAAAGCTCCTCGATTTGGATTCCATGCAGCAACAGTAAAAGCTTTTTCTTGAGTCTGTACACCGGGTTCTTGGCATACCCTTTCGCATCGCAGACATGCGGGCAGCCTTGCGCGTCGTAATACACGAAATCGGCTACGTAGCGAATCGGCCGAATCTTTCCTTGTCCCGCAACCAGCGTGTAGCTGACTTGCTCTTGTAGGTCCATAATCTTGCCGCATGCAGCGAGTGCGGCCAAACTGGCGGCCACATCCCGCTCATGCTTGCTGGCATACTTCCCGGCACGCTCAGCGCCATACTTGTTCGCCGGCGCAACCGCTGTACCCTCGACGTGAGCCGTCCAAGCAGCGCGTTCCTGTTTACTTTCCCTACGCATTCAGCGCCTTATTGTCTCGTCTTACCTTAGTGGCTAGCTTGGATTGATTCACCATGACAGCCAAGGCTTCATCGTTAAGATTGAGCGCAAGCAGCCTATAGACGGCACTCAGGGATATGCCCCAGCGCTCAGCTAGGTAGATCGGCGAGGTGGGGGAACGATGGCGGCTCATGCTTTACTCCGCTTATACCCATTCGCTAGTTTCAGGCTTGCCAGCTGTACGCAAGCATCCCAGCCCGGAGAATCATCTATCTCGAAGGGGACAAATACCTCTTTAGCTTTTGGATGCACATGGAGTACGGCCTTGCCAAGGATTCTGTAGGACACAGGAACAGCGGCCGGCACGGTATCCCAGAATTCTACGTCTGTCCCGGTGGCCGTCTTATATGATTCCAGCTGCATTCTCCACCTCATGTGTGTTTGCTTCTTGGCCATGCCAGAGTTAGGGTAAGAAGTCTTCGCGTCTAACACGTAAAGCCCTTTACCGGGAATGTAGCCCCTCAGGTCCAAATGGCAGCCGATATACATGTCCAAATGCTCGTAGACAATCGGATGTTCAAATGGCGGTATCGGGATGAACCCACTCTCTTCCTTCCATTTCAGGTAGCGGTCGAAGCAAGGCTTGATCTCTCCGTCCACGTCTTCAATGTCAAGGTCGCCTTCCTCGTAGTAGTGAACTGCTTTGTGGAGTTGGGTTCCTCTCCATCTAGCGTGTTCTAGGTTCACCAGCGGCACTCCATCATAATCACTGAGTCCGGCCAAAGAGATCACATCGCTTGTTGAAAGGCAATAAGACCCGGGTACATGGTAAAGATGGTTTTCTTGATCGAAAGTAAATTCAATATCCCCAGATCGATAGACGGTAATCATGAGTGCCTCGCAAATTCCCTATGGACCCTCTCTTTCATTGCCCGGCAGCCCACTCGCAAGCCTTTTCGTACTCTTTTACCGGCACATCCTCGCACCGCTCGACCCCGATGGAGCCAAGATAGTTATTGAGTTCTTCCTTGGTCCTGCCTGCATCCATGCAAATGGCATATAGCCTTTTGCCGCGTGGAATTCCAACCGTACTCCCTGAAACAAACTTCGATACTGGCTTTTGCGCAGGGACTGCGGCTGGTCGCATAACAACCGGCATACCATCCTCGTCAAAGATCGGCTCTCCGCCTGCCGTGATGCCAACCTGAGCCTTCTCGCTCTTGCGCTGAATATCTTTGCCTGAGCCGTTCGCGTGATTCTCGGACGCGTCATTCTCTGGGTCCAGCTCGTCGGGAATTAGCCCGTTCATGCGGAGCGAGTATTTGAGGGCACCCGTCATCGCCTTATATGGTGCCTTGTCCCCTGAATCCATGCCCCAGCCAAGGCCTTTGCGGGTAACCGATTCTCCTGTGGCCGTATCGGTAAACGTGACGGAAATCTTCATTTCCACAAAGTTGAGCGATCCGCCGGAAAGGGTCGGCTGAGTCCACCGCTCAGATGATTCCACGTCGTAGCCGAAGGCAATCTCTGATTCAATGAGAGCCTTTCGTACTTCGCGGGCGACATCTGTAGCCTTGACATAGGCGTAATTCTGCTTTTCATTCTTGCCGCGCTTCTCAACTGCATCCACGGCTTTCATAACGGCTAAGAGCTTCTTGTGTAGCGCTGTTTGGTTCATTGGGTTACCTCCAGTTTGCTAGGACACGGCTTGCCATTCTTGCCTTCTGTATGTTCGCGGGTATGACATCGATGACATAAATTGCGGACATTGGACAAAATATCTTGCCCGCCGGCGCCACGGCTCTTTACATGCGCCATGTCTGCCTTGCGTGGATGCTCTTCCGGCGCATTGAGCCAGGTAATCGTTGCACAGATCACGCAGCGACCACCGTCTCTGAGATAGCAAGCTATACGTAGGGCTTCCATGGCTTTCCCTTTCACCCGCACCACCTGATCCTTAGGAAACGAGTTCATAGCGGTCATATCCTCGTCATCATACGAATCTTCGTCTGGATCGCAGCCAAAGCAGCCCTCCTCGACCTCTTGGCTGTCCCATCCGTACCAAGTGTCTTCACCGGCGCAGCCACAAATACAACCCATGGCTTCCGGGCTATCCCATCCGTACCAAGTGTCTTCACCGTCGCAATCACAAGCCATTCCGCAATCTGGACACTCATGCATACTGCACCTCCACTACCCAGCGGACCCGAACCCAAGCCTGATATCGCCTGCCACCAGCGCTCTGCCGTGGTCAAGCCCGCTGCTACTCAATCCCGCGCAACCCCCGTTGCGAGAGAAGTCACTAAACGTGTACGCAAAACTCCACCACGGCATAGATAAACAAGCCCAGCGCGGTATAGAACACCAGCACCGAGCGAACCATGCTGACGAAGGTGGGATCTGCTTGCAGCTTGGGTTCAGGCACAATGCGCACTCCTCCGCGGAATTGTGGGTTAGTCCATGGGGTGTTCATGTTGCCGCACCATCCGCCCATGCTGCATGAATAACTCTGGCTGCCATGCCCAGCCACCACGCGCTCAGTATTGCGGTTGCGTAGATCAATTGATTTCCCTCCGTTTTTTCGCAATGAAATCGGCCGGAGTGTTGCATCCGTAAGCCAGGCGCAGGTCTGCAATCAAACGGTCGTGACGCTCGCGCTCGCATTTTTGGCAGTCGCATGAGAACAGCGCATCTACTAAGCGGTCGAGGTAGTCGAGGTAGAGCTCGGAGTCATTCATTTCATGCTGTCCTCTCTAGTCCCACTACCTGCCAGCCGTGCCATCTAACCTGTACAGACTCAAGCACCTCAGCTGCTGTTACGTATGCAGGCGCCTTAGCGGATAGCTCAACAATGACATGTGGGATGCCGTGCGTGCTGCGGACTCGCCGCAATGTAAGGTGGAAGCGATTCATGCGACTATCCTCTTTGCCGCTTCACTATCAGCAACAATCTGGTGTAGGTGAAAGCAGTTCTCGTGGATGTTCACGTACTCGGAGGTTGGCGGGAGAATCATCGCCATCGTTACGTCATGCGGCAACAGATCGTAGCGCGCGGCTTTGATTTCATCCCAGGTTGGATAGCGGAAAGGGTGGCTAATCGACAAGTGCCAAGACTTAGGCCATGGATCGCCAAGCACCGGCTCCTGGCCAACAAACACCTTGCAGTCACCCCACTTGTACGCGTCACAATGGGGAACTGGGCATGGAAATTGCTTCCACCGTACGCGCGTCCTCATTGCGGCCTCCGTGGTGCCCTGATCACGCGCAGGTTGCTAATCTCGGTGCTGCGTGGCTCGCCGTCTACGTGGTCGATGCAGTGACGCAACCCGCAATCGATAGCCACATGAAATAGCTCATAGCACGTCAGACACATGCCGTTAATCGTGCCCGGTGTGGCATCCCAGCAGACATCGCAAGTACGTGGCGGGATAGGTTCTGCTACAGGTACCTCGACCGGCTTAAGCGCCTTCTCTGCTGCAAGGATGGCTTCTGCCCAGGCCTTAGCTTCTGCACGCATTGCCTGGCCTACCGGGGCGCAGCATGTAGTGGAAGGCTCAGCCACCGCTTTGTATTCCTTGCGGGCTAGCGGTAGGAGTAGCTTCAGGGCTAGCTTCAGGTTCTCGCGTTCGATCGACCAGCGAAGTTGTTGCTCAAGGGCTGTCATGCTGTCTCCTTCTCGAATGCGCGGGCGTACTCACGGCGGAGCGGACCTTCTGGAAGCGATTGCCATGGATTACCGGGCTTGATTCCTTCGAGGCACTTCTTATGCACTGGAAGATCCTTCTCGAAGCCATCGATACCAATCAGCGGAACCATTTTCCCGAGTAATATTTCCATGCAGAAAGACTCGCCGCATAGAACGCACTCACCTAGCGAGCCACCTATTCCGGGATAGTTGAGCCTCATGCTGCACCTCCGTGCCTCTGTGCCTGTAACCATCTATGTCTGGCCTGAACCCAGCGGCTGCGTCTGGAATCGTGATTGAAATCTATTCCGGCCGACCCCCCTAACCTGCAATCAGCCGGAATTGAGTCCCCTTTCGGAGGACATGGTGAGAGAGCTAACGATTTCTGTGCATCAGTGAAGACGGCTAGCTCTGCAATGAGGGCGGTTACTGTGAAGGAAGTCATAGAGCACCGACCATAGCGATGAGCCGATGAGCTCCACTGCCGAGCAACGACCAGTTGTAGTAGCAGCCAGGAAACGCAGCGTTCTGCCAAACGATCAGCAGGGCGGACCAGAGTAGGGTGATGGCTAGGGTTTTCATGCTGCCACCTCCCTAGCGAGGCGCGCCTTCAGTCGCCTGTTTTGGATTGCGAGCTTATTAATCTTTGTTCTCTGCTCTTCGATCGTCAGGCGGAATCGAGCATTCTGTTCCTGCACGCCACACCAAGAACGGTTTAGGGATTCAAGCGTGACGGCGATCCGCTGCAGGGAGCCTGCATTAATAAGCTCGATCGACTGGGTATACCCGGCATCCCAATCTTTAACGCTTGCTTCTCGAAAGTTCATGCTGCACCCGGATCAAAAGTCTCTTGGCAGCCGGTAATGGCAAGGGTTTTCATTTCGCCGCCGCCGAGCGCTGTGGCAGCAAACGAACGTTGCATCCCTTCCGGGTAGGTGTGATCGCGGATAATAGTCAGCGTGGCTTCCAACTCTTTCACGCGGGCTCGCTCGGCAATCAGGTCATCGGCGATGCGATTGGCTGTGACGCTTAAGCTATCAATGGCTTCGTCCAGGCTCATAGCGCACCGCCGTTGTACGTAATAGCGCGAGATACGCGGTCGCATTTCTCTTGCAGTTCCTGCAGCTCGAAGTTCCGACGCGTCTCATCTGCCCATTCGATTGAGCCGTTTAGGATGCGCGCGAGCTGCTCTTCTGTGCAATCAAAGCTCGCGGGATTCCCTTTGTACTCAAACAGGGACCGAGCCATCTTTGCTCCAAGAGAGGTCCCCCTAACTGGGGCAACAGGGAAGAACTCGCCATTAACGCCATAGAGGCTCATAGCGCACCGCCCGGATCAAAAGTCTCTTGGCAGCCATCCACTGTCTTCTCGGTCAAAACGCCTACCTTGTAGCCCAAGTAACGTTCGTAGATGCAGGTGACCTTGCCGGTTGTGTTCGCGAGCTGCTGCGCCCTTGCTCTCAGCTTGTCGTATGCCAGGTCTTGCCAGGGGGCGTTGGGGATCTCAACTGTTGCATTAGGGGTTGAAGTTCCAATGAGACTATTACAACCAGTTTCTCTGGAACCAGTTCTGACGATCGTGTTGGTTTTTGCAGTTTGCATTGCAATCTCACTTTTGGTGCGGTTAGCTGGCTTTGCGGAACTTGATGTCGGTGGTTATTTCGCGGACGAAACCGAACGCCAGGGCAACGCTTTCGCTGATACCGATGTTGCCCAAGCGTACGTCGGAGAGAACCGAAGAGCTGATGCCTTTAAGGCGAGATACTGCGCGAAGAGAGGATCGGCTGATCTCTTTTTCGATCTCAGCAACCACGTCTTCTTTTGTGTAAGTTTTCATCACGAACACTACCGTACGCGTTGCGGACGGACACGTCAAGTGCTATTTCAGAAATCTTTTCAACAGGCTTTTTCTCGTGAATGCGGGGCACATCGAGCGCTTCCAGCGCGGCCAGCTTGGTGTCATACTGCTGAATACTGTATCTGTCCTGCATGGCTTGCGAGATGTGCCCAGCGATCTCTTTTGATACCTGCGGATGCACGGCAGGGTTACTGAGCAGCTTCGTGATGGCCTGCACGCGGCAATCATACACGCGGAACTTGGGCAGGCCAGCCTCGGTGCGGATGCGGTTGAATGCCGTGGTAATGGCCAGCATGGGCTCGTCGAATAGCCACGGACCCTGTGGCACCCGTGGCCTGTGGGGCAAGATGAATTCGCTTTCATGCTCGCCACCCAAGTCTTCCCAGCGATCGAGTATCCAGCACATAGAGTCATAGGCCGCTTGGTTCATGGGGATGGTGCGGTCACGGTAGTCGTTCTTCGCGCCATCCCTGACGAGGACGCACTTGCGCCGCATGTCAACATCCCGTCGCCTGACGTGCCGCAGCTCGCCAAAGCCCATCGTGGTGCTCAGCATGATCAACATGCAATGGCCGGCCAGGCGCCACTTGGGCTTAGAGAAAGCGACCTCTCGCAGGATGCGCTCTTCCTCGGCACTGATGCTGTGGCCGCCGCGTCTCTTGGGCACACGCATAGGCCGGTAGAGATCCGCAAGCGGCTTCCAACATCGAGCTTCTTTCAAGATCATTTGCAAGACGCCAACCTCGCCATTGAGCAGGTAAGGCCCAGCAACCTTGGCGCGCACCGCCTGGTAGGCGCGGATATGCCCGATGTGGATGTCTTTGATCAGAACACTACCCAGGTTGGCCGTGAGCAGCTTAATGCAGGCTTTGTAGTTTCTGATGGTGTTGGGTTTGATGTATCGCTGATGTTGCTCAAGCCACAATTCCGCGGCTCGAGGAAAAGGCAGAGAGAACAGCACAACTTCATCCATTGCAGCAGCACGCTCTCGCTCAACCTTCGCCGGGTCGAGCAGGCGTGAATGAGTCTGTGAAGGAGCGTCGCCAAATGTATTCGTCATCGTGGGCCCAGTCAATTCGGCCGTTCTCTTTGTTGCGGATCGGCAACGAAATGACTGTACTCGCCGGGCTTTATAGGTACATTGTCCTGTTGGAAACACTGAGGTAATCAGCCGGGTAACCGTTTCGTATGAGAAACGCGATTATTTGGCGGTGCAGGTGGGGATATGGGTACGCAGGGCACGAGCGCCAAAGGGCTTGGCACATTTAGGGCAAGGCCGCAGTTTGGGTTTCCGGCCAGCGCCCGCTCCAGACCTGGCGATCGAACGGGCGATGGCGGATTTCGAGATGTGCTGGTGGCAGCGAGGACAATTCATGGATTAGCGCGATGCGATATAGGCATCGACGCTGGAGCGCACGCCAGGTTCGCGCTTCATGCATTCGCACTCAAATTCTGCGCGCGCAGTCTTGAGAATGGCATCATATTTTTCCGTCGCCCCCTGCAGGCTGGCTTCAAATTTGCCCAAGTGCAGGATTTTGCCGTCAGGACCATACGGAGGAAAGACCGACCGAGTGCGCTCTACTTCTGCCTTGTACTCGGCCAAAGCTGAGCTTATTTTTGCATCCCTCGCCTGGATCAGGTCCAGCGTAGATGCCCGGACGATATTGGCTATTTCTCTCTCGCTTACAGTCTTGATTTTCATCTCATATCTCCTTTGAGTTGCTTACATGAATAGATTAGCACGAATCAGATTTGTGTCAACACTTATTTTCTAAATGTTGCGGGGATTTTTGGGGCAGGCAGGCTTATGTTTGCGGAGTTCAGCTACGCCAAATGGGCTGGCGCACCATTTGCAGGGGCTAAGCTTCTTCGGGGCAGAGTAGCCTCCACGGCCACGGATTACCTTCGCGGCCGCCGAGAGCAGGCTGGTTTCAGAGATGCGCTGGCGGCAGTGAGGACAATTCACAGTTCGACCATCGCGGGATCAAAGGCTGGGTCGTCAACGTCATACTCTTCCACGTCGCAGTCATTCAGGCCATCGTTGCACCCGAAGGCTGGCGTATAGGTCATGCCGAAGTCTTCCGGGTCTCCAATTTGGTTGGCGGCGGCCTCAATCTTCTTCCCC
>DATKGA010000042.1:0-3708 GCA_035510935.1 Acidobacteriaceae bacterium | reverse complement strand
GGGATGATGAAGGTGACCACCTGTTCGAGGCGCAGGGCGCGGAAGAGCTCGCGGTTCTGCTCCATCCAGTTAGTGGATTGGTATCCGGGGCCGGCGGCCTGTTCGATCTGGCGGGCGATGATGTCGGCGCGGTCCATATCGTCGACTTTAAAGCTGATGACGGAGATGAGGTCGGGCTCGGAGAAGAGACGCTGCGCATCCGCGAGGCGAATGAAAGCATAGCTGGAGTCGTACTGGTAGAAGCCGGAGTTGAAGATGCCGGCCACGGTGAATCGCTGGTACTTGGAGACGAGGCCGAGCGGGGTGAGTTCGCCCTGCGGACTGGTGACGAGGACGGTGTCGCCGATCTCCGCGCCGATGGCCTGGGCGAGGTCCTGTCCGATGACGATGGGCGGGGTGGATTGGGCTACCGGGGAATCGCCGGCGGCGGGCTGCGGATCGAGCGGCTGCGCGCTGCCCTGCTGCATGGTCTGCAGGATGCCGGAGACGGCACGCTGGTCGGCGGGAACGATGCCGTCGATGAGCGCGCCGGCGCTCTTGGCGTTGCGTGAGATGAGGACTTCTTCATAGAGACCCGGGGCGGCGGCGGTGACGTGGGGTAAAGTACGCAGCCGATTCAGAAGAGGACGCCAATCGCGGATGCCGTCCGCGGAGATGCGCATCAGCAGGACGTGCGCGGTGGAGCCGACCAGCTTCTCCTGCAGGTCGCGACGCATTCCGTTGGTGATGGCCAGCGCGATGATGAGCGAGGCCACGCCGGCGGCCACTCCGATGACAGAGATCGCGGTGATGACGCCGACCACGGCCTGCCGCCGCTTGGCCCGCAGATACCGCGCCGCAATGAAGAGTTCAAATCGCATCCGTACCTAGCGTACTATCACGGTCCCGCTCCGGATGACAGCGTTTTAATTAGTGAGGACTGCGCGATAGCGCACCTGGTTCTTCTTGACCTTGACCAGCACCTCGTTGGCCTTGGACATGGGGAAGCGCTCGGTGATGGCCTTGATACCGTGGCGCGCGGCGACGTCCAGCATCTCGTGCAGGTCGTGCGGGCTGCCGGTGTTGCTGCCGGCGATCGACCGTTGACCGGCGATCAGCGGAAAGGCGTGGATGGAGATGGGCGACGTGGGCACGCCCACGATGCAGAGCGTTCCCTTGGGGCGCAGGCAGTTAACCAGGGACTGCCAGTCCTGGTCAGCGCCAACGGTAGAGATCAGAAGGTCGACGGAGCCGACAATTTTCTTGAGCGCTCCGTTGTCGCGGGTGTTGACAAAGTGGTCCGCACCCAACTCTTTCGCCTCGGCCTCTTTGTCGGTTGAGGTGGAGAAGGCTGTAACCTCAGCTCCGAAGGCCTTGGCGAACTGCAGGCCGAGGTGGCCCAATCCGCCGATGCCGATGACGCCGACGCGAGAGGAGGGTCGCACCCCGAGGTTGCGCATGGGCGAGTAGACCGTAATCCCACCGCATAGCAGCGGCGCGACGTTCTCACTCTCCAGGGCCTCCGGCACCGGGATGGCAAAGCGCGAATTCACCCGGACTGAGCCGGCGTAGCCGCCATTTCGGCCTACGCAGGTAGGCTGCGCGGCGGCGCACAGGTGCTCGTCGCCCTGCCTGCACCACTCGCAGATGCCGCAACTGTCCGCCTGCCAGCCGATGCCCACGCGCTGGCCCACGGCGAGGTCATGCACCTGAGAGCCTGCCGCCGAGACGGTGCCCACAATCTCATGCCCGGGGA
This sequence comes from Acidobacteriaceae bacterium, assembly GCA_035510935.1. Lineage (GTDB taxonomy): Bacteria > Acidobacteriota > Terriglobia > Terriglobales > Acidobacteriaceae > Edaphobacter. The sequence goes on along the minus strand of DATKGA010000042.1, from coordinate 1,973 downwards.
TGAAAGGGAACTTACTGATCCCCCAGTCGTTGTCAATCAGATGAATGTCAGAGTGGCAGACTCCGCAATGGGAAATCTTAACCTCAATTTCATTTGCTTTCAGTTCGTCCGGCTCGTAACGGTAGGGTACTAACTGCGCCCCCGCGGCATAAGCCGCCAATCCATGAATCTCTGTAGAAGCCATGGGATTCTTAGTCTCTTTCGGCATGATCGTCTCTCAAATTTCTGCGTTGTCTATAAATGCTACATTACCGGGCATGGGAACCCTGTGAAATCTGCAGGAGCCAGTTTCGCGGCGGCTATTGAGGATGGGCTTAAAATGTGGGGATGTTGCCTCGTAGGCAGAAGATTACTTTATTTTCAGCACTTACGACGGGACTCCATGCTGCCGTTACAAAGTCAGGACAGGGACGAAGATTGTTCGGGGCGTGGGAGGGATTTTGGGGGGCGATGAGCTTGCAGAGACAGGCATGGCGAAGGCGGAGAAAATGCCGATTGCTGGCGAGTGCGACCCTTTATTCAAATCTGGATAGGTGCATTGCGCGTCTAATGCAGAGTAAAGTTTTTGATATAGGATGAACATGCCGCCGCACTCCGCAACCCGACTCCTGAGCCTGCAGACGGCGCTGATTGCCGCGCTGGCGATGGCTGTACTGTTGCCAACCGCTGGAGCTCAGACCACGGCCACGACGGCCGATGCTGCATCCGGGCAACCGGCCACGCAGCCCGCTGACCAGACGTCCGGCGCCGAGGCGGGCCCCAACACCGACAACGGCCCCATCGTGATTCCCAAGAAGAAGGAGTCCGAAGAGCCGCCCCCGCCGCCCGCTCCGACCGAGCCGAAGATCAAGAACCCCAACAACGACACCTTCTCGCTGCGCGTCGATGTTCCCGTTGTGAACCTGGACGTGAGCGTGATTCTGGACAAGAACCACCAGTTCGTTCCCGGCCTGAAGGCGGAGAACTTTCTTGTTCTGGAAGATGGCGTGGAGCAGAAAGTGGACAACGTGCGCATCGGGCAGACCCCGATCACGGCGGTAATGCTGCTGGAGTTTGCCGCCAATTCCTACTACTTTATCAACGACATGCGCAATGCCGCGGTGGGCTTCTTCAACTCGCTGCGGCCGGACGACTATGTGGCGGTGGTGACCTACGATATGGGGACCCACATTCTTTCGGACTTCACCAACAACAAGGACGTGATTGCACAGAGCCTGAACTCGCTGACCCTGCCTGGCTTCTCCGAGACTGATATGTTCGACGCGCTGTACGAGACGCTGGACCGCACCAGCCGCATTGATGGGCGCAAGTACATCCTGCTGATTGGCACTGGGCGCGACACCTTCTCCAAGATCACCTACGACAAGATTCTGGCCAAGGTCAAGGCCACGCCCAACGTCACCATCTTCACGATCGGCACGGGGGCCCTGCTGAACGAGATGAGCGCGGGCGGCGGCATGCGCGAGATGAACTATCTGCAGGCGCAGAACCAACTGAAGACCTTCGCGGAGATGACCGGTGGACTAAGCTTCTCGCCGCTCTTCCAGGGCGAGCTGCCGGATGACTTTGCGCAGATCAACAACTCCATACGCAACCAGTATCTGCTGACCTACCGACCGACCAACGCGGCCAACGACGGCAGCTACCGCACGATCAAGGTGATCCTGGTAGACAATGAAGGCCACCCGCTACAGATGCAGGACGAAAAAGGAAAGCCGCTGAAGTACTCCGTGATTGCGCGCGACGGATATAAGGCGAGGCTGCCGGTGGAGTAGCGCATCTGCGCTTGAGATGCGCGCGCGGTGTCCTAGTGGGATGAGAAGGTTTTGTCGGGGGCGTTGCAGAGGGGTTCGAGGGGGCAGTCGGCGCAGCGGGGCTTGCGCGCGATGCAAATCTGGCGGCCATGAGAGATGATGCGGTGGGTGAAGTCGATCCACTGGGATTGCGGGACGATGCGCATCAGGTCGCGCTCG
>DATKGA010000041.1:0-5062 GCA_035510935.1 Acidobacteriaceae bacterium | reverse complement strand
GGGATGTTCGGGTCGAGGTGATCAAGGTCAGTGGGTCCAGTTCTCAATCGTCAGATTGGGGATGCGGCTGAATTCGCGTTCATTGTTGGTGACAAGGGTAAGGCCGAGTTGAAGGCAGTGGGAGGCAATCCAGAGGTCGTTGTTGCCGATGATCCGGCCTTTCCTTTGCAAGTGAAGGCGTATCCTCCCGTAATGTTCTCCGACCTGCGGATCGAGATGGAGGGCCGGAACGACTTGGGTAAATGTGTCCAGCATCTGCAGGGCGATCACGGGATTTGCGCTCTTTTCCGCGCCAAATCGTAGTTCGCCATACGTTACCGCCGAGATCACCAAATCACCAGGCGACCGCCGATGCACGCGGGCGGTCGCACTGGGCGACGTCTTTCTGGAGTAAAAGATACAGGTGTCCGTGTCTAACATGTAAAGCATCACTAGAGGCCCTTGCGTTCCTGAGGCGGAGGATCATGTCTTCCATCTGCAAAGAAGTCGTCAGGCATAGAGCGGAGTGCGTTGAACGCGTCCATTAGAGTAGGTTTTTTGGGCTGGCGAATGACAATGTCGTCCCCCTGACGGACCAGTTCGACTTCGCTGACCTTGAGGCGGAACTCCTTGGGAAGGCGGATGGCCTGGCTGTTTCCCGATTTGAAGACTTTGGCGGTAGCCATTTTCTTCCTCCTGATAAAGTGCCCAAAGGGAAAGTATACACATTATGTATATACGGATGACCTATAGGGCTTCTACGCTCCGGCGCGGGTGCTCTTCATGCCGTGGGCGATTAGCGAATCCATCTCGGCGATGACATGGGCCGCCTCGTCCTCCAGGGCTTTGCGCTGCTCGTTATAGTCGGTCTCGGGATACTTGCCTGCCTGGAACTCGAAGTTGAGATCGCGCAGATTTTCGTAGATGGCCTCCTTGCGCTCGCTTAGGTAGTCGACGCGGGTCTTGTCGGCCTGCACGAAGGGATTGCGTTCCGGCCAGAATATGAAGGCGAAGCAGCCGAGGATGAGGGCGAAGATTGCGGCGATGAGGGCCATTCAGTACTCCGTCTCGCGGCGAATGCGATCGCGCAGTGCCGCGTCCTGTGGGTTGAGTTCGCCGGGGGCAGCGAGGTCGCTACTGGCCAAACCCGTGGCGCCGGCGAGTGAGAGTGACCGGCGCTTCCATAGCCACACAATGCCGAAGGTGCCCAGCGTGGCAAGGATAAAGATTGCCACTGGAATGATCCACGCCACGTTGTCGAAGCCGCCGCGGATGGGCGCGGCAAGGATCGTCGCCCCATACTTCGCCACAAACCAGTTGAGCACCGCGGTGTCGCTCTTCCCGCTGTCGAGCTGCGCGTGCAGTTCGCCGATCATGCGCGCCGAGTCCGGGCAGCCGACGTGGTTGCACTCCAGCAGGATCTGTGAGCATCCGCAGGAGCACATCAGTTCGTGGCCGAGGCGGTCGTAGCGAGACCTGCCCGCGCCCAGCATGACGACGGTGACCACGCAGAGCAGAGCGATCTGCAGGGTACGCGCCCAGAAGATTGGGCTGTCCCCGAAGTGAGCGCGCCGCAGTTGAATGGAGTTACGCATGGGGCACCCTGGCGATGACATGGGTCGCGCCCAGCGCGGCGGCGGGCGGCACTGCAAGCGAATCTCCCTGGCGCAGCCGGACCGGTGTGCGGACGAGATTGGGGACCAGCGCGATGAATGTGCCGGCGACCACAATTGCCACGCCGATCCAAATCCAGGCGATCAGCGGATTGAGAAAGACCTTGATGATGGGCCTGCCGCTGTCGGGATTTCTGCCCTCGAAGACGGTGTAGAGGTCGGCCTCGGCGGTGGAATGGAGCGCCACAATCGTCGACGACTGTTCGTGGTCGGTGCCCGCAAAGTACGCCCGCTTTTCCGGCGCTAGCTGGGTCACATATTTATTCCCGCGATAGACGTCCAGTACGGCGTAGTCGGTATCGTACTCCGGCTTGGAGTCCTGCGTGATGCTCTGGCAGACCAGACGATACGGGCCGATGGCAAGGGTGTCGCCGTAGCTCATCTCCATCTCGCGCGCCTGGTTGAACGCACCACCGGCGATGCCGATGAACATCACCACAATGCCGAAGTGGATGATGTATCCGCCGTAGCGCCGGGTGTTGCGCCGGGTGAGAAGAAGCGCGGAGGAGAGTAGATTCTTGCCCGTCTGGGTACGCACCACCGAGGCGCCGCGCAGAAACTCCTCGAAGATGGCGGTAATGACGCCGGCGGCCAGGGTGAACGCGGTGAGCGAGAAGAAGGTGGACTGCATGTCGTCGCCATCGTTCCACGGACGCACCCCGGCGATCATCAAACCGATGGCCGTGACGGCCATGGCAATCACTGGCAGCACAAAGTTGCGCCGGATGGAACGCAGAGAGGTGGAGCGCCACGCCAGCAGCGGGCCCAGCCCCGTGAGAAACAGCAGAAACAGCCCGATGGGAATGTTGACGCGGTCATAGAATGGCGCGCCCATGGTGACCTTGGAGCCGGTGACAGCCTCCGATAGCAGGGGGAACAGCGTTCCCCAGAGCACCGTGATGCATGCGGCCAGAAGGATCATGTTGTTGAACAGAAAACTGGACTCGCGGCTTACCAGCGACTCCAGCTTGTTCTCCGACTTCAGATGATCGCGGCGCATGAGGAAGGTGACGAGGCAGACCAGAAAGACAATGCTGATGAAGGTGTAGAACCACGCGCCGATGGGCGATTGCGCGAAGGCGTGCACCGAGCTGATGATGCCGGAGCGCGTGAGCAGCGTGCCAAGAATGGTCAGCATGAAGGTGGCAAAGATGAGCCACACGTTCCAGTTCTTCATCATGCCGCGTTTTTCCTGCATCATGACGGAGTGCAGAAAGGCGGTGCCGGTGAGCCACGGCATCAGCGATGCGTTCTCCACCGGGTCCCAGCCCCAGTAGCCTCCCCAGCCCAGCACGGAATAGGCCCAGTGCGCGCCCATGAAGATTCCGCAGGTGAGAAAGAGCCAGGTCACCATGGTCCAGCGGCGGGTGATGTGGATCCACTTCTCGCCGGGATAGCGCATCATCAGGGCGCCCAGGGCAAAGGCGAAGGGAACGGCGAAGCCCACGTAGCCGAGGTAGAGCATGGGCGGATGGATCACCATCTCGGGATATTGCAGCAGCGGATTCAGCCCCGCTCCGTCAGCGGCCACCGGGCCGGGCGCGACGGAAAAGGGCGGAGCGGCAACCACCAGCAGAAGAAGAAAGAAGAACTGGATCGCCGACAGAATCACTGAGGCAAACGCGCTGAGGCGGACGTCTACGCGGTGGCGCATGCGCAGCACGAAACCATATGCGCTGAGTAAAAAGGCCCACAGCAGAAGGGACCCCTCCTGCCCGCTCCACAATGCGGCAAACTTGTAGGCGGGATTCAGCGCGATGTTGCTATGCGCACGGATGTACTCCACGGAGAAGTCGTTGGTGAAGGCCGCCCACACCAGGGCAAACGCGGCGCAGCACAGCACCACGAAACTGGCGATGCCGGCGCGGCGGGCAGTCTCGCCCAGGCGGTTCCATCGCACCTCGGGGATGGCGGTTTTGCGCAGCCCGGCCGGCGACGAGCCCCACAGGGCAACGCCTCCCACCAGAAAGTTATAAACCGTGAGAATGAGGGCCAGAAGCAGACAGAAGCTTCCGAACTCCGGCATGGGGTGAACTAACATCTTAATGTGATTGTCTCAGATAAAAGGCCGGGTATCGCATTACAGGTGTGACGTACGTCACACCCAGCGGTCGCCAGCGTGATCGGAAGGGCACGGCTTCAGCCGTGCCGAAGAGTGCGCTCACTTATATTTCCTGTGCTGCCTTGATTGCGGAGCATTCAAGGCAGCACAGGAAATACTTGGTGCCAAATTAACCCGCCAGGGGCCTCCCGGGGTTGTGCGCTGAAACGGCAACCGTTAGGCGGCGCTCTGCTGGTCTGGCTCTAGCAGGTCGTGCAGGTTGTCAAGCAGCAGATCGGGCATCAGCGGCTTCTGCAGGAAGCGCACATGCAGCCCCGTGTAATCGTCTTCCGCGTCATCGAAGCCGCTGATCACCATGACCGGCAACTCTGGATGGGTCTTTCGCAGCTCACGCACAAACTGTGCTCCATTCATCCCGGGCATCACATGGTCTGTGATGACCGCATCGATCACCGCTGGGAACTTGTCCTGCTGGAACTGCTGTAGAGCGCGCGTGGGATCGAGCGCGGCGATGACGAAGTATCCGGCACGGCGCAGAATGGTCTGGCGGATGGTGGCCTGGATGGCGTTGTCGTCGATCAATAGAACGACCGATGTCTTCGCCGGGAGAGTGGTTCCTGGGGTCAACTGTTGTCTGCTCTCCGTCACATCCCACCCCTTGGCCACTCTGCCCAGAATTTGCCTATAGCGCCGTGCGGGCCGCAGGCCTCCGCCCACGGTCCACACTCTCTGGATGCGCACACCAAACTTAGGATGCGGCGAGCGCCTTCCGCGTTTGCCAGCGACTGAATATTTTGCGGCCAGGGATGACTCGCTGTCCAGGCTCTGCCCGATTCCGCGCTGGACTCACCACCGCCAAACATATACAGTTTCCTCGCTGCTGTAATCCCTATCAAGTGCGCACTGCGAACACGCCGTCCGAGGATAGCCCAACGTGAACCCCACGACCCTCACCTATATCGACTGGCTGATTATGCTGGTCTACTTCACCTTTGTGCTGGGCATTGGATTCGCCCTGAAGCGCTATATGAAGACCTCCAGCGACTTTTTCCTGGCGGGGCGCTCCATCCCGGCATGGGTATGCGGGCTTGCCTTCATCTCCACAAACCTGGGAGCGCAGGAGGTGATCGGGATGGGCGCGTCGGGCGCCAAATACGGCATCCTGACCAGCCACTTCTACTGGATCGGCGCCATCCCGGCGATGTGTTTTGTGGGCATCTTCATGATGCCGTTCTACTACGGCTCCAAGGCGCGCAGCGTGCCGGAGTTCCTGCGCATGCGCTTCGACGAGAAGACGCGCGCGGTGAACGCATTCTCGTTTGCGTTCATGACCATCTTTTCCTCGGGC
>DATKGA010000040.1:0-12336 GCA_035510935.1 Acidobacteriaceae bacterium | reverse complement strand
GATTGAGGAGAATGTATCGCTTGCGCAGTACACCACGCTGGGGGTGGGCGGGGCGGCGCGCTGGTTTGTGGAGACGGGCGACGAGGAGGAGATACTGGCGGCGGTGCGCTTTGCGCGAGCGCGGGGCGTGGGTTGCTTCCTACTGGGCGGAGGCAGCAACCTGCTGGTGAGCGACGAGGGATTCGACGGGGTGGTGGTGCGGCTGACGGGCGAGGCTCCGCAGTGGGAAGAGGCGAGCGATGGGATGGGGTGCATTACGGCGAGCGCGGGGGCCGATTGGGATGCGGTGGTGCGGCTTGCAGTGGAGAAGAACGGCGCGGGCGTGGAGTGCCTGGCGGGGATTCCGGGAAGCGTGGGCGGGACGCCGGTGCAGAATGTGGGGGCGTACGGGCAAGAGGTCGCGCAGACGATCGTCCAGGTGCGCGCGCTAGACCTGGTGGCGGAGAACACGGTGGAACTGACGGCCGCGCAGTGCGGATTTGGGTATCGGCGCAGCATCTTCAACTCGACCCAAAAGGGGCGATACGCGATTACGCGGGTGGAGTACAGGCTGGCAATTGGGGGCAAGCCGCTGGTGGAGTATCGCGATGTGAAGAATTATTTTGCGGAGCGCGGAATTGCTCTGCCGACTCTGAACGAGACGGCTACGGCGGTGCGAGAGATTCGCGCGCGCAAGGGAATGTTGCTGGTGGCAGACGATGCGGACTCGCATAGTGCGGGATCGTTCTTCAAGAACCCGGTGGTGGAAGTTAAAGATGTGGCGCGGCTGGCTGCGATTGCGGGCTGCCGGGTTGCGGACGTGCCGCAGTTTCCGGCGGGCTGGGGCTATGTGGCGGAGGATTGCATGGTGAAGCTGTCGGCGGCGTGGCTGATGGAGCTGGCGGGATTCAGCAAGGGGTTTGCGATGGGGCGGGCAGGGCTGTCGACAAAGCATGTGCTGGCGATTGTGAATCGCGGAGGAGCGACTGCGGCCGAGATCGTGGCACTGCGGGACGCAGTGATGGAAGGGGTGCGGGCGAGGACCGGGATTCGGCTGGAGCAGGAGCCGGTGCTGTTGGGATTTGCGGGCGGTTGAGAGTAACGGCGGACGTTACTGGAGGGGGTCGAGGCCTAGGTTGAGAAGATTATGCTGGATGGGTGTCGAGCGGAGCCAGTCGAGGAAGGCGTGCGCATCATCGCGGTGGGTAGATCTAGTCATGACGACGGCGCACAGGCGGATCTCCGGATAGACGGAGGGCTGAATGCGGATAAATGAGCCGAGTTGCCTGGCGTGCGGTGTGGAGGCAGCGGAGAGGGAGATAAAACAGAGCTGGGCCTTACCCGACTCGACGAGCTGCGCGGCCTGGGTAGTATCCGCGACCAAGACAATGTGGGGTTTGAGCTGGTCGTAGAGCTTCATGGCTGTGATGGCGGAGACGGCGGCGCGTCCGTAGGGAATATGGTCAGGATCGGCGATAGCTAGCGACTGAACGCGCGGGTCGCGGAGGGTGTTCTGGGTGAGCGGCTGGAGGGGCGAGTCCTTGAGCGTCCAAAGGACGAGAGTGCCGCGGGCGTAGGGGATCGGCGTGGGTGAGTCGGCCAGGCCGGCGGCGACGATCTTCTCCGCCACGCTGAAGTCGTCGGCTAGGAAGAGGTCGGCGGGATCGTCTGCGAGCAGTTGCGTGGCCAGCGTCGCGGAGGTGTCGTAGCGGACGATCAGTTGGATGCCAGTGGCGTGGGTGAAGGCTTCGGCGAGCGCGGGCAGGAGAGGCTGGAGATCGTCGGCGGCAAAGACATGGATCTCTCGCGGCGCGGGTTGGATGCTCTGCGCCTGGGAGATGAGAGGCACAAGGAGCAGGCAGAGAAGAAGTAATGGGGTTGAGCGACGCGGATTCTTGGGCAGATTTGTTTGCATGCGATAGGCTAAAGACACGAGCAATGAGCACGACACATCAACTACGATGCACAAACTGCGGGACGAGGATTGCCAGCGCGGCGGCGCGCAGCGACTTTCGCTGCCCGGAGTGCAATGGGCTTTATGAGGTGATTTATCCGTGGAGCCCTGGAGCGGGGCCATGGAATGATGGCGTTACAGCAACTTCTGCAGCAGGCACTGCGTCCGAGGTGCGTCTGCCGAACCCAGGCGGGATGCGCCATCTGTGGCAGGAACGCAAGACCTCTACCATGGCGGTGGACCAGAGCGGAGTGTGGCGCTTCCGCGAGCTGTTGCCGATTGTGCGCAACGTAGAGGGGGTGGTAACGCTGCGCGAGGGGAACACTCCGCTGTATGAGATGCCGCGCTGCGCAGAGTTGGCGGGCGTGGATTGGCTGCTGGCCAAGCACCAGGGGATGAATCCGAGCGGATCGTTCAAGGACACGGGAATGACTGCGGCCCTATCGGTTGCAGTGGAGCGGGGCTACCAGTGGGTTGCATGCGCGTCGACGGGCAATACTTCGGCGGCAATGGCTGCCTATGCGGCGCGCGCCGGGCTGCGCTCGATTGTGTTTATCCCCGATGGCAAGATTGCATGGGGCAAGCTGTCGCAGGCGATGGACTACGGCGCCATGACGGTGCAGTTGAAGACCGACTTCGACGGATGCCTGAAGCTGCTGACCAAGCTGGTGCAGCAGTTCCCGATCTATCTGCTGAACTCGGTGAACCCGTACCGTCTGGAGGGTCAGAAGACGCCGGCGATGGAGTTGGTGGAGCAGATGGAGTGGCAGGTTCCGGAGCATCTGGTGGTGCCGGGAGGTAACCTGGGCAACTCGTCGGCGCTGGGCAAGGGGTTCCTGGAGATGAAGCACCTGGGGCTGATCCAACGCGTACCCAAAATCAGCGTGATCCAGGCCGAGGGGGCAAACCCGCTCTATCGCTGGTTCATCGATGAGAACCGCGAGATGAAACCGGTGAAGGCGGAGACGCGAGCGACGGCGATCCGCATCGGGAATCCGGCGAGCTGGAAGAAGGCATCGCGCGTGATTGAAGAGACGGGCGGATGGTGCGAACAGGTGAGCGAGCAGGAGATTGCGCTGGCCAAGGCGGAGATCGGCGCCGAGGGCGTGGGCTGTGAGCCTGCGTCGGCTGTGACGCTGGCTGGGCTGAAGAAGCTGGTGGCCGCGGGCCGGGTAACGCGCGAGGAGCGGGTGGTGATGGTGCTGACTGGACATACACTGAAGGACCCGCAGTACACCATCGACTACCATCGCGGAGAGCTGTTGACGGCGGCGGAGATGGCGGGCGCGACCGATAGCGAACGGGCGCAGCATGAGGCGTTGCGCAAACCTCCCATGGTGTTGGAGGCGGATGAGGCAGTGGTGCTGAAGGCGCTTGAAGCCCGCATGGCGACTGCCAATGCTGAAGACATGCAGACGACGCCCGGAAGTTCCGTATGAGCGAGAGTGAGGGGCGGGACCTGGGCCGAAATTCGAGTGACAATCAAGGCGGAATCCGACTGCGGCTGCCAGCCACCAGCGCGAATCTGGGCCCGGGCTTCGATGCGGTGGGAGTAGCGTTGTCGATTGCGCTGTCGATTGAGGCGAAGGTGCTACAGGCAACGGGCGGGACCGAAGAGAGTAGCCCCGAACTGACGCTTACGGCAACCGGGCGCGATGCGGAGCGCTGCGGACGCACCCGGAACAACCTGATCTTTGAGACCTATCGTGAGGTACTGCAGGGGCAGGGCAGGACATTGCTACCGCTGGATCTGCGTATCGACAACGAGATTCCGCTGGGCGTGGGATGCGGATCGAGTGCGGCCGCGCGGCTTGGCGGAGTGATGCTGGCGAACCACTTCGGCGGACTGGGTTGGAGCCTGAGCGCCTGCATCAATGAGGCCACGCGACGGGAGGGCCATCCGGACAATGTGTCGGCGTGCGGGCTTGGACATGTCACGGTGTCGGTGGTTGCGGATGGAGTGGTGACCTCGGCGACGTGCGGCGAGAACCTGGGGTGGAAGCTACTGCTGGCGCTTCCAAAGGTCAGTCTGGCGACCGAGAAGGCGCGCGCGATGCTGCCCGCCGAGTACAGCCGAAGCGATGCGGTGGCAAACGTACAACGGACTGGTCTGCTGGTGGCGGCATTCGCGCTGGGACGGGGCGATCTGCTGCAGGTGGCCATGCAGGACCGAATGCACCAGCCATACCGGATGGAGGCCTGCCCTCTGCTGGCCCAGTTGCTGCCGCTGGCCAGCGAACTGGGCGTGCTGGGAGTGGCGCTGAGCGGGGCCGGGCCGGGCGTTCTGCTGGTGATTGAGAAGGATGCCGCGATCGGAGAGCTTACAGCGAGGATTAGGCAGGTGGCCGGGGACCCGGAGTTGGAGATACTTGAGATCTGCATCGACGCGGGCGCGACCCAGGAGTTGATTTAGATGGAGGGTACAAGCTGGTACAACCGCTGCGCGATTTGAACCTCAGACAGAACTCGCGCATCTACTATGTAGGCAGAAGCGCGTAGGAAGGCAGATGGAGTTGCGCGTCTGTGACGTTGATGGATTGAGTTTTTAGTTAGAGGGAAGACGCAACTTGCCCGTAGGGACGAGATGCGGGAGGAGTAACGGATGGCTGGACAGTTTGTGACGGCGGTAAGCGACGCGGAGTTTGAGAAGGAAGTGCTGCAATCGGAGCAGCCCGTACTGGTTGACTTCTGGGCCGCATGGTGCGGGCCGTGCCGCGCGCTGGCGCCGGTAGTGGACGAGGTTGCCTCGTTCTATAACGGCAAGTTGAAGGTGATGAAGATGGATGTGGACAGCAATACGGCCACTCCCATGCGCTACGGCATACGTGGGATTCCCGCACTGCTTCTGTTCAAGGGCGGCAAGGTCGCTGAGCAGATTGTGGGTTATGTTCCCAGGGACACGATCGACAAGTCGATTGTGAAGGTTCTGGCGTAAGATTTTCACGAAGTACTGTTGCGTGATTGCCCGGCAGGCCATAAACTGCCGGGCATTTCCATGGGGGAGACGCAATTTTTCGTGCGGGGAATGCTAGACTCAGCACGGAATGCTGGAATGGATGTTCTTTCGCGCTATGCTGGTGGCCTTCTTCATCCTGGCCAACAGCTTCTTTGTGGCCGCTGAGTTCGCACTGATCAGTGTGCGCGAGACACGCATGGAGCAGTTGTTGGCGCTGGGCCGGCCTGGCGCAGGTAGCGCGCTGCACCTGAAGCGCAACCTGGACGATTTTCTGCCCGCGGTACAGTTCGGGGTTACGCTGGCTTCACTGGCGCTGGGCTGGATCGGCGAGCCAGCTGTGGCGGCCATGCTGTTGGATGCAGCGCACCACTGGCTAACGGTTTTGCCGCCCCATGGGCTGCTGTACGCGCATACGGTTGCCATTGCGATTGCGTTTGCGGCGATCACTTACTTCGAAGTGCTGCTGGGCGAGCTGGTGCCGAAGTCGCTGGCGCTGCAACGGGCGGAGCGTATTGCGCTGGCGGTGGCCGCGCCGATGGACGTCTTCATCCGCATGACGAGGCCGGCGGTGCGTTTGATGAATCGCTCGGCGGCGCTGGTGCTGCGGCTGTTCCGCGCGCCGCTGCACGGCGAAGGACAAGTCCACTCGCCGGAGGAGCTGAAGATGATTGCGACAGCCACGCGACGCATGGGGCTGCTGCCGGTGTTTCAGGAGGAGATCATCCATCGCGCCATCGAGCTGAATCATGTGACGGTGCGCGAGATCATGACACCGCGGGGTAAGATATTTTCCCTGCCCGCCGATATGCCCATCGAACGGGCGAGCGCGCGCATTGTCGAGGAACAGCACTCGCGCGTGCCGGTGTATGAGAGCGCGAGCGATGCGGCAGGCGGAGTGATGGCAGACCCCGACCGCATTATCGGCGTGGTGTACTCCAAGGACATCTCGCGGCTGATGCATCTGCGCGCCGTGGCGCTGGGGCTGGGCGGCGCGGTGGACGCAGGGCAGACGCTGCGCCAGGTGATGCGCGATGTGTTTGTGGTGCCGGAGACCAAGCTGGCGGTGGAGTTGCTGCAGGAGTTTCAAGAGCGGCGGCGGCAGATTGCGGTGGTGGTGGATGAGTTCGGATCGACGGTGGGAATAGTGACGGCGGAGGACGTGTTGGAACAGGTAGTGGGCGAGTTGGAAGACGAGTTCGACATAGCCGCGCGCACGGCCGATTTTAACGCGGCTGGGGTGATGTCGCTGGACGGTAGCACGACGCTGCGCGACCTGGGCACGCAACTTGGCTGGACGTTTCCGCGCGAGGCCGGCGTGGAGACGCTGGCGGGGTTCCTGCTGGCACAACTGGGCCACCTGCCAGTGGCGGGTGAGAGCGTGAAGTACGGCGACCGGCGCTATGTGGTGGCCGAGATGGCGGGTCGGCGCATTGCACGGGTTCGCGTCGAGGCACTGAAACCCACTGCGGAAAACTCCGCGCAACTGAAACTCGATTTATGAGAGCCGATCCCTGACCACACTGCCCAAGCCCGTTCGCCGCATCCTGATCACGCTGCCCGTGCTGTGGGTGGTGGTGTCGGTGGTGTTCCTGCTGATCCATCTGGTGCCGGGCGATCCGGTGGTACAGATGCTGGGTGAGGGCGCGACGGCCTCGGATGTGTCGGTGCTGCGTCATGCGTACGGGCTGGATGCGCCGCTGGGGACGCAGTATCTGCGTTACTGGCGCGGCGTGCTGCACGCCGACCTGGGCGAGTCGCTGCGACTGCATGATTCGGTGACGCGCCTGGTTGCGCAACGCTATCCCTATACGCTGGCGCTGACGCTGGCGGCGCTTGTAATCGGGATCGGGTTGTCGGTGCCCGCGGGCGTCTTGTCGGCACTGCATCGCGGGCGCTGGCCAGACCGAGTGCTGGGGGTGGTGAGCCTGGGCGGACTCTCGTTTCCCAACTTCGCGCTGGGGCCAATCCTGATTCTGATCTTCTCGATCCAACTGGGATGGCTGCCAGTGTCGGGCGCGGGAACGGGGCCGATCTTTGGGGCGGGTTTCTGGCTGTACCTGATCCTGCCTGCGGTGACGCTGGGCAGCGGATTGGCAGGAGTGCTGACCCGCATGGTGCGCACCGCGATGCTGCAAGAGCTGGGGCAGGACTACATCCGCACGGCGCGCGCCAAGGGACTGAGCGAGCGCGAGGTGGTCTATCGTCATGCGCTGGGAAACGCGCTGATCCCGGTGCTGACGGTGGTGGGATTGCAGTTCGGCAGCTTGCTGGCGGGAGCAATTGTGACGGAGACGGTGTTCAGTTGGCCGGGCATTGGGCGGCTGACGCTTTCGGCCATCTCCAACCGCGATTATGCTTTGGTGCAGGGATGCATTCTGGCGGTTGGGCTGACGTATGTTGCGGTGAATCTGCTGACCGATGTGGCGTATAGCTTTGCCAACCCACGCATGAGAGCTTGAGAATATCAGAGGATGATTGCGAAGAAGGGAGATGGCTGAATGAAGCGATGGCGAATCGGGATTGTACTGTTTGCGATGGGAGTCGCTGGCCAGATATTGCCGGCGCAGAGCGCGCACTCGACCACGAAGCCAGCCGCACCTGCTTCGGGCGCGCAGCATAGCTTTCACGATCCGACGTACAAAATTTCGTTTGACTATCCGGTGAACTGGAACTTTGCACGGCACGACCACCAGATCAGTACATTTCGCCTGGATGCACGGTCGGCGGTGCGGACGACCCTGATGCGCGCGGTGGTGAGTATGCCAGAGAACCCGTTTCCCGCTTCGACCTTCAGCGGAGCGTACTTCTACTTCAGCGTGACACCGCACAGCAACGATGCAGCGTGCGCTCGGCAGGCTGCCCCCGCAGCGCAGGGAAAGCGGGAAGGGGAGAGCGAGATCGCGGGGATCAGCTTTGCCCACGGACACGATGAGCAGAAGTCGATCTGCACGGTGCAGCGCGACGAGGTGTATACCACGCTGCGGCGCGGCTCGTGTTACCGCTTCGACCTGACAATCAATAACTTCTGCGGAGGCGAGGTGTCGGGGGTCAAGGACATCACGCAACAGGAACTCGACCAGGTACGCGGGCGGTTGGAGGCGATCCTGGGGAGTGTTCAGTTTGATGCGAAGTAGGACCGCGTAATGTAATTTTGCGTATCTACTGATATTGGTGATCTGTGATGGGGTGCCCCACATCTCAAAAGCGAGATGTGGGGCACCCGCGATATGATGCGTTCAACGAGTTGCGGGAGGAGGGTTTTCTTATGCCACGGATATCGAGGTTGAAGAGGAGTGAGGTGCGGGCTTCGTCGGTGGCGATCTACGACCGCACGCTACGGGACCGCGGCAATGTGCCGAATATGTTTCGCACCATGGCGCACAGACCGGAGATCTTTGAGACGATCATTGCGCACATGGATGCGGTGTTGAATACGGGGACGCTGAGCAAGGCGCTGAAGGAGCTGATTATTGTGCGGACATCGCAGGTGAACCGGACGCCGTACTGCATGGCCTCACATACGGCGATCTGCAAGCGGCTGGGATGGACCGACGCGCATTTGCAGGCGCTGTATGACGCGGCCGAGAGCGGCGAGTTCGACGAGCGGGAGCGGGTGGCGATCCACTTGGCGGAGTCGATGACGCGCGACCCGCATGACTACAGCGATGCGGAGTTTGCGCGGCTGCGCAGCTTCTACAGCGAGGGCGAGGTGGTGGAGCTGATGGCGGCGATCGGCCTGTTCAACTACTTCAACCGCTTCAACGACCTGTTGCAGATGGAGCCGACCCAGCCGGCGACGGCGGAGGAGCTGGCGGAGGCTGGCGTGGTGCCGGTGGCGGGTTAAAAGGTGCTACAAGTCGCATAGGAGACGAAAATTGACCTCAGGGGCTAAAGCCCACATTTATCATGCGGCATATATGGCACGGCTGAAGCCGTGCCCTTAACAAAACTAAGATTTTCCGCAGACTGTAAGCCGCGCCTATAAGCAAAACAGAGGTTTACCCCATCCTCGGAGGCCACGCCGCGGCTAATGGCTCAGGGATAGAGCAGGACAGCGATGTTATAGGAGGCGAAAGAGCTGGAAGAGCTGACGGTGCAGGCACCGACGACGGCCTGGTGGTAGCGGCCTGAGGCAAGCTGGGTCTTTAGTTCGCCGGGAAGCTGGGTGAGGTTGCTGGAGGTGAAGCGCATGACGAACCAGGGTTTGCGTGTGCCGGCGAATCCCGAGGGCATGGCGCAGGTTTGGCGGGCAGCAGCGATGTTGCCTGCATCACGATCAAGGGTGATATGTTTCGGCGCTGCGATGAGCGCAGCGATGGCGGACTCCTGCTGATCGAGGCTAACGGAGGGGACTGTGCGTGCGAAGTCCTCGACGGCGTAGAGCTCTCCCGCGCGGGCGATGACTCGGATGCCTACGACGTTTACCGCGGGATCGAGCAGGTTGGCGCGGTGCCCTTCGGAGTGCATCCACATGTCGTGGATCTGGACAGCGCTAGGGGCTTGAGCGACGTTCTCGCTGATGAGGCTGAAGGCCACGCCCATGGCTGCGCCTCGACTGCTGAGCTCTGGTTCGCCGGGGAATTGGTGGGAGATGGATCCGTGCTCGGCCATCACCTGGGCGTGTTGGGCGGCGGCGCGAGCGAGGTTTGAATCGCGCTGCAGCAGAGGCAGATTGCGAGCAGTGCGCTCCTGGTTGGCGGCGACCAGGAGATACTGTTCGGCGATGGTGGGGACGTGCGCCGAGTTGACGGGCTGCTGCGCCAGCGCACAGGGGAGCATCGCCATGGCGATTGCCAGAGTCAACCTGCGGAGCGTCGATGGGTGCAGCGACTTCATGCAGGAAATACCCTCACAGTTGGTTGAACCCCAAGAGCGGTGGAACGACGCGGTACGAGGAATGTTCGCGCCGCTACTATTCATTGTTAGGATGCTCAGCTATCGCGCTGGGCGGGCAGGTGGTCGCGGTAGCGCAGGAGAAGCGCGATTAGTTTGCGAGCGTCCCAGTAGCGGGGGATAAAGCGCTTTGGATCGGAGAAACAGCGCAGTAGCCAACCGAGGTATAACCTGTCTGCCCATACCGGGATAGGCCCCTGGTCGCCGCTGAGGAAGGCGATGGCAGCGCCAACGCAGTGGATGGCGGGCAGGTAGGAGAGATGCTGCTTGAGATACAGACCGACGCGCTCCTGGGTGCCGCCGCCAATGGTGAGGATGACGTGTTGCGGGCGAAGGCGATCGAGCAGTGTGAGCAAAGGTTGGTCGGCGATTTGGGCTGCGTAGATAGGGGCGATGTAGGCATACTCGGGTTCGACAGAGATACCGTTTTCCGCCAGCCAATGGATGTTGGTTGCAGCGCTCGCTGGGCTGGCCATGATCCACAGGGCGTTGCGGGCCTGGCGCACATCGGGTTGCAACACCAGTTCGCGCAGATATTTCAGACCGGAGAGGCGGCGGAGCGAGTCGCGCTGGATAAAGTTCCAGACCATTACCATGAGTGCGCTGTCTGTGATTACGATGTCCGCGCCAAGTAAAGCATCGCGGTAGTCTGTATCGCGGTCCAGGTCCTTGAGAGCAGGGGCAGCCGGCGAGACCATCAGCCCTCCTCCGCGCACGGCTGCAATGGCCTCCGAGGCTTGCCCGCCAAAGAAGGAGACTCCGAGGATCGTACGCTGGGTGTGGTTGATGGCTGATTGGGATTTCCCCATGCGCAACGGACGCCTCGGTTCTGCAGGGTGCTGGCTGTCTTGCGCCGGCGAGCAACCCGCTCTCGATGCAGGCAGAGCGGTTGGCCTCTTTGCAGGAAACCCATCATCAGCCTGCAAGACTTTGTGAAATGATTGTAAGGCATGGAGACCAGCGAACCGCCAATTCGGCAACGATCGCGCCTGTGGCGCATGATGCAGGGACAGCCACTGGCGATGGTGGGCGTAGTGCTGCTGACCGGCTTTGTCCTGTGCGCGGTGTTGGCGCCGTGGCTGGCGCCGCAGGATCCGGCTCAACTTGACCTGAGCGGGCGGCTGCTGGCACCGGGACACGGCCACTGGTTCGGGACCGATGAGCTGGGCCGCGACATCCTTTCGCGCACGCTATACGGAGCACGAATCTCGCTGGAGGTTGCGGCCTCCGTGGTAACGCTGTCACTTGGCATCGGGCTAATCGTCGGCTCGCTTGCCGGGTTCTATGGCGGATGGACCGACACCGTGCTGAATGTGTATGTGACCAATGCATTCATGGCGCTGCCTGGGATTCTGCTTGCCATTGCGTTTGTGGCATTCCTCGGGCCGGGTCTGTTCAACCTGATTCTGGCCCTGTCGATCTCCGGCTGGGTGGGCTATGCGCGGCTGGTGCGCGCGCAGGTGATGGCAGTAAAGGAGCGGGAGTTTGTGGAAGCGGCGCGTGCCCTGGGGGCCTCCGACCTGCGCGTGCTGTGCCGCCACATCCTGCCCAACATTGTGCAGCCGCTGATTGTGCAGGCGGCCATCGGGATGGCGGGCGCGGTGCTGGCCGAGGCCACGTTGAGCTTTCTGGGGCTGGGCGTGCCTCCACCAATCTCTAGCTGGGGCGTGATGCTGAACGACGCGCGCTCGCACCTGTTCGATTCGCCGCATCTGGTGGTGTTTCCGGCGATTGCGGTGATGCTGGCGGTACTCTCATTCAACTTTATCGGTGATGCGCTGGGAGACTTTATGGATCCGCGAACGCGTCTGACGGCTGGATTGTGAAGGGAAGCGCAAAGAAGGGAATGACGATCGGGGTGATCTCCGACACCCACGGACTGTTGCGCGCCGAGGCGATCCAGGCGCTGATTGGCGTGGACCACATTCTTCATGCGGGCGACGTGGGCGACCCTCTGATCCTGGACAAGCTGCGCTGGATCGCCCCGCTGACGGCGATACGCGGCAATGTCGACGTTACAGGCGTCTGCCGAACGCTGCCAGCTACCTATGTGATTGAGCTGGGCGGGCGGTACTTCTACCTGGTGCATTCGGTGCAGGACCTCGACCTGAACCCGGTAGCCGCAGGAATTGCAGCGGTGGTAAGCGGCCACACGCATCACGCGGAGAAGCATGTTATGGGGGGTGTGCTCTATCTGAATCCAGGCAGCGCAGGGCCGAAGCGGTTCGATCTACCGGTGACCCTGGCGAAAGTGAGCGTAGCGGATGGAGTGGTGCGCTCACGCATCATTACGCTGGCCGACTAAGAATCAATGAGCCTTCTATGTAATGAGATGAATCTTTGACCCTGGCTGGTGGGTTTGTTATAACTAGGGAGTTGTGCGGCGAAGCAACAGGACGCGGCACGGACTGATCCTGAGTAGCTCAATGGCAGAGCATTCGGCTGTTAACCGAAGGGTTGTAGGTTCGAGTCCTACCTGAGGAGCCAATCTATATTTGCAATCAGTAATTTAGAGTCAAGTTATTGATAGATATCCCCCTTTGCACCCCAATAA
>DATKGA010000039.1:0-36830 GCA_035510935.1 Acidobacteriaceae bacterium | reverse complement strand
CACCGAAACATTGGTCGCGTCGAGCATTCCCAGGCCAGGATAGAGCGTGGCCTCAGTGACGCTGCGCAGGTTGGGCGATGGGTTGACCCACGGGACGCCGGTAGCATCGAAGAACTCATCGCGCCGCCAGTTCTGCATGGGGACGACGCTCAGGCCGTGGTCTGGGTCGCCGTTGAAAATACGGGTTCCTGTTGTCGGATGTGGACCGCCAATCATGGTGCATGGATACGGTCGCTCGCCCTCGATATACCGCGCCAGTTCGCCCAGCGTCAATCCATGGCGCAGAGGCAGCGGCATGAAGTTGATATAAGAATTTCTTTCTTCATCAGAGACCTCACCCTGTACCGAGGTTCCTCCAATAGGATCCGGCCGATCCAGCATAATCAGTTTGAAGCCGTTCATCATGCGCTGGCAGGTCGAGCCATCCACAAAGTAGCCGAGGACGGTCTCGTAGGTGTAGAAGCGGACGCCTGCGTCCTGCAGGTCGATCACCACTGCGTCGAGGTTCTTTAGGTCCTCCGGCTTGGGCCTGCGATCTTCGTCCTTCGCACCGTATAGGCTGATGACCTTCAGACCTGTTGTAGGATCGATCTCCTGGCCGATCTCGGTTGAGTCCTTCGCGCCGAAGATTCCGTGCTCAGGTGAGAAGAGCGTGGTCAACTCGATACCGTTACCGATGCCGCGCAGTACGTCGATGGTGCGACGGCCCTGGGCATCCACGCCAGTCTGGTTGGTGAGCAGACCGATGCGCAGATGGCCTCCGCTGCGCGCCGCGGCTTCCTTGAGCGCGGCATAGTTCGTGGATTCGAGGACATCGATGCCAGTCGAAACATGCACGTCAGCCGATGTACTGGGTGCCCCTGGTCTCGAACTTGAGACCTGGGTTGTTGCGCCACCAACTCCCAACGCCTTCGCCGCATCGGAAGCCACCTCACCGCGCAGGGGGGAGATGGGCGGATTCCCGCGGGGATGGACCGAGTTCGCCAGCAGGATGACGTAGGTGTCGCTGGCGGGGTCCATCCATAGACTGGTGCCGGTGAAGCCGGTGTGTCCAAAGCTAGCCGGTCTTCCTGATCCGGTGGTGGGAAAGACTGAACCGCGTGGGCGGGAGTAAGCGGAGTTGATGTCCCAGCCGAAGCCGCGCAACGCGACGCCGGTGAGCGGCTTGCCGTCAGGGGTAGTGGTCTTGCCGTCGGGGGTGAAGATGGTTGCAGTGTTGAGTGCTGTAGAAGGCTGCTGGGGCGTGGTCATCAGTTGCAGCGTCTCGCGCTTCAGGGGGAAGTTGCTGGGGCGGCCGGCGAGGCGATCGAGCAACGCCTGCGCGAAGAGGGCTACATCGTCTGCCGTGGAGAAGACTCCGGCCTGTCCGGCCACGCCGCCCATGCGCCGCGTCGTGGGATCATGCACCGTGCCGCGCAGCAACCGATCGAAATTCGGATTCGTCTCCACCGTCCCCTGATCGTCATGCTGCGTCGGCGCGATTCTTTCGCGTATAGGTAAATACCACTCCCCAAGCGTGCAGTCGGTCGGACTGGCTATTCCCGATACTCCCGTCCCCACAGCAGCGTCAAAAACTGCCCTATAGGGTGCACAATAGATCGGCGCATAGGTTGTCATTGTCAGTCCCAGCGGTTTGAAAATGTACTTTAGCGCATAATCATCCAGCCGCTCACCACTGAGCTTTTCCACAATCGCGCCGAGGACGATGTAGTTGATATCGGAGTACTCGAAGTGCGTCCCAGGGAGGCTGTCGAGCGGTGATGCCATGGCGCGGCGGATGCCTTCGGCCTTGTCGGGCGCGGCGAGGCCCCATGGGTCTTTGAGGTCCACGTCAGGCGGCAGGCCGGAGTAGTGGGTGAGGAGTTGGCGGATGGTGACTGCCTGCTTGCCGTTAGCGGCGAACTCCGGCAGGTACTTGGCGACGGGGTCGTCGAAGGCGAGCTTGCCCGCCTCGTAGAGCTGCATGATGGCCGTGGCTGTGACGAGGCACTTGGTCATTGAGGCCATGTCGAAGATGGTGTCGAGGGTCATGGGCTCGGCTGCGGAGGGCTTGCCGTCGAGGCCGGGTTCGCCCGCGAGTTTGCGCACGCCGTAGGCTTGCTCGAAGACGACCTTGCCGCCGTGGCCTATAACGACCACCGCGCCCGGCAGCTTCTTCTGCGCGATGGCTGCATTGATGGCGGCGGAGACGGCGGAGAAGTCGTAGGAGGAGGGGTTTGAGGTGGAAGTGGCTAGGGAAGCAGGTGCTTGAGAAGCAGGTTCCTGCGCTACGCTACGGAATGACAACAAGAAAAGCGAGGATGCCAACAGGGTAAGGAGCGCGGCTGTTGCGATAGTGCGGGTAGCAGTGCGAGTGCGGAGGATGGCGCTGGCCAATGAACCGACAGCAAAGGTGACGAGAGCGCCGATGAGGACGTACCACGTCCACGCGACCTGAGGTACGGTGACGCCCGCCACACGCACCGGCGCGTGCTGCAACCACAGAGCAATGTTCAGTGCGAAGCCGGTGACCATGCCCACGATTGCTCCTCCCTGAGTAGCGTAGCGCGTCAGGGTGCCGAGCAGGAAGACGCCCAGAAGGCAGCCGTAGGCGACGGAGGCGATGGAGAGGCCGATCTCTACGACGTTGCCCGTGCCGCCAGTGTGGACGGCGTAGACGGCGACGGCGAAGAGTACCAGCGCCCACAGCACGGTGGAGGCGCGCGAGATGACGATGCGCTCGCGGTCGGCGGCGTGGGGACGCCAGCCCATGTAGAAGTCGATCACTGTGGTGGAGGAGAGCGAGTTGAGCGCGGCGCTGAGGTTGGACATGGCGGCAGCGAGGATGGCGGCAATCAACAGGCCGGCGATACCGACGGGCATCTGCTGCACAATGAAGGCCGGAAAGATGCGGTTGGTGTTCGCGCCATGCAACGCGGCAAGCGCCGCCGGATGCATTCCATAAAAGACGAAGAGGCCAGCGCCGATTAATAGGAAGAGCGCGAACTGAATGAAGATGACGACGCCGCTGGAGAGCAGAGCGAGGCGCGACTCGCTGAGATTTTTGGCGGCGAGCATGCGCTGCACCATCAGTTGATCGGTTCCGTGCGAGGCCATGGTGAGGAAGGTTCCGCCCAGCACACCGGCCCAGAAGGTATAGGTGGTGGTGAGGTTAAGGGCGAAGTTGAACAGATGGAACTTGCCCGCGGCCGCGCCGACGGCGTGGATGGTTGCCCAACCGCCGGGGATGTGCGTACCGAGAGACCAGATAGCGACGAATGTTCCGCCGACATAGATGACCATCTGCACCACGTCGGTCCAGATGACGGCGGCCATTCCGCCCTCGAAGGTATAGAGCAGGGTAAGCGCGGAGATGAGGGCGATGGAGAGTACGTCGCCGGTGCCAATGGCGATGCCGACCACGATGGAGACGGCGAAGACGCGCACTCCCTCGGCCGCGGCGCGGGTCAATAGAAACAGCCCGGCGGTGACCTTGTGCAGTGTGTGGCCGAAGCGTCGGTCAATTAACTGATACGCGGTGAGCATCTCGCCCTGGAAGTACTTGGGCAGGAAGAGTGCTGCGACGACCACGCGCCCGAACATGTAGCCGAAGACGATCTGCAGGAAGCCGAAGTCGCCGGCGAAGGCGAGGCTGGGCGTACCGATGATGGTCAGAGTGGAGGTTTCGGCAGAGACGATGGAGAGGGCAATGGCCCACCACGGGATGGTCTTGTTCGCAAGGAAGTAGCCGCGCAGGGAGCGGTCGGTGGCCACTGCTCCATCGACAGTGCGCCGTCGGCTAAAGCGCAGGCCGAAGAGCGTGATCGCCACCAGGTACAGCACAACCACGCCGAGATCGACGACATGCAAGCGAACAGGCATTGCCTGAGTATAGAACCGGCTTGATGTCTCGAACCCTGACCGCCAAAGTTGGAACCTGCCTGCTCACCCGTAGCTTATGATGGTTTGCGATGAGCCACTTCCTCGCAATTGACGCGGGCGGAACCAAGACGCAATGTATGCTGGCCGACGAGAGCCGCATTTTGGCGCGCGCAACAAACGGCACGGTGAAGCTGTCGCGCGTCGGCGAGGTGGAGGCGAGCGCACGGCTGCAGGCTATGCTGGCCGACGTTGCGGCGGCGGCTGGCGTATCTCTCGGCCAGATCACACGCACATGCTTCGGACTGGCCGGGATCAGCAGCCCCGCAGTGCGCGCGTGGGCCAATCGCGTACTGTCCAATTCGGTTGCCGGCGAGGTAATTCTGTGCGGCGACGAAGAGATCGCCCTGGACGCTGCCTTCGTGGGTGGGCCGGGGCTTCTAGTGGTGGCGGGCACGGGGTCGAATGCGATTGGACGCTCGGATGCGGGCGCGACCTTCGGCGCCGGCGGTTGGGGGCCGGTGCTGGGCGACGAGGGATCGGGTACATGGATTGGCCTGGAAGCGATTCGTGCGGCCCTGCGCGCGCACGACCGCGAACGGTTGGGCGACCCGGATCGTGGTCAGACCGCCAACGATCCTACTTCCCTGCTGCGCGAGATCAAGCGGCACTGGAAGCTGGACTCGCTCGGGGAGCTGGTTGCGTACGCCAACCAGCGCGGCGATTCCGGACATCCCTCCCCGGAGTTTGCCTCGCTCGCCCCGGTGGTTGCGAGGCTGGCTGATGCGGGCGACGCGATTGCTGCCAAGGTTCTGGCACTGGCAGGTGTGGAGCTGGCAGAACTGGTCACACTGGTCTGCCGCAAGATGGCTGCGGCGGAACATGTAGCGGCGAAGGAATCAGCCGCGATTGGCGTGGCCTTCACGGGCGGCGTGCTTGCGCATATCGCGCAGGTACGCGCCGCGATGACTGCTCGGCTGGCCATCTCGCTGCCCATGGCCAGGGTGAGCCAGACGCCCGTCGATCCGCTGGACGGTGCCCTGTGGCGAGCGCGCCAAAGTTGACGTTCCAGACAGCCTTGAAGCGTCTCTATCAACACGAGTATGGGGGCACGGACTTTCTGATACGTCATCGCAGCATCACCGCGCTTTGATGATTTTCACGAGGGTTGCATCGCTGGGGCCGGTGAGCTGTGCGCCGGCGTGGATCAGCTTTTGCGCGGCCTGCGACCAGTGCAGGTGCGTGATCCCCATCGCGCCTGTCTCGTAGGCGTAGGTTGTGCCGTCATCGTTGTACAGGTCGAAGCTGGCGTCGGCCCCTGGATAGACGCGCAGCTCCTGTAAGGGCTGCTTCTCATTTGTGCTCTCGACCGGCGCGCCCATGGGCAGGATGGAACCCGCGCGGACAAACAGCGGCAAGGTATCGATGGGCGCGGCGACAGTCACTGTCTGGCCGCCGTGCAATTTTTGATTCGTCCAGAAGTTATACCAGTCGGTTCCGGCGGGGAGATAGACCTGCCGGCTGGTGCGTCCCTGCTCGACGACGGGCGCGACTAAGAGCGCGGGGCCGAACATATACTCGTCGCCGATGTTGGCTACTTTGGGGTCGTTGCCGAAGTCCATGAAGAGGCCGCGCATGAAAGGAGCGCCGGTCTGGTGGGTGCGGTAGGCCAGCGAGTAGATGTACGGCATCAGGGTGTAACGCAGGCGCAGATATTTTTCCAGGATCGGCTCGGCCTGCTTGCCGTAGGACCACACCTCGTTCTGCGGGCGGCTTCCGTGCGCGCGAAAGTTGGGCTGGAAGGCGCCGTACTCAAACCAGCGGACGTAGAGTTCGGGGTAGTCGTCGTAGTTGCCAACCTCATCGCGCGCGTCCGATGGATCGATCAGCGGTGGACGCTCCGGCTTGTGGGTGGCCGGCAGATATTGCCATCCACCGATGTCGGTGCTCCAGTAGGGCATGCCGCTGGCGACGAAGTTGATGCCGGTGGGAACCTGGCGCTTCAGCGTGTCCCAGGTGGGATAGATGTCGGACGACCAGAAGATTGTTCCGTTGTGCTGCGCGCCGAGATACGCGTCGCGCGCCAGGATCAGAGCGCGGGTGTTGAGGTCGCGGCGAAAGCCGTCATACAGCGCGGCAGTGTGGAAGAGTGGGTAGACATTGAAGAACTCCGTGCCCGGACCGACGTGGAGGTAGCTGCCGTTGGGCGGCAGGTCGGGCTCGGTCTCGTCGGCCCAGAAGGCGTCGAATCCCTTGGTGACGTAGTTGTCGCGTATCACATTCCAGTACCAGCGCGCGGCGTCGGGGTTGGTGGTGTCAATGTCAGAGCCGGCGCGGTCGTAGGGCAGGCCGTTGATGGGCGTGCCGTCGGCCCGGTGAATGAACCATCCATTGTCCAGGACGGTCTTGTAGTAGCGGTCCTCGGGAACGAAGCGCGGCCAGACGCTGATCATCGTGTGGAAGTTCATGGCATGCAGCTCGCGGTTCATGGCGACGGGATCGGGCCACTTCACGGGATCCATGTCCATCTCGCCCATTTTGGTGTAGTGGAACCAATCGATCACCAGCACGTCGGCGGGCAGATGGCGGTCGCGATAGCCCTTGGCCACGGCCATCAGCTCGGCCTGGCTCGTGTATCGCTGCTTGCACTGGATGTAGCCATAGGCCGACTTGGGCAGCATGGGCACGTCGCCGGTGAGCAGATTGTAGCCTTCGTAGATCTCGTCGTACGTCTTGCCCGCAATCACAAAAAATGACACGCGCTGCCCCACGTCCGAG
Source organism: Acidobacteriaceae bacterium (assembly GCA_035510935.1). Classification (GTDB taxonomy): domain Bacteria; phylum Acidobacteriota; class Terriglobia; order Terriglobales; family Acidobacteriaceae; genus Edaphobacter. Next base: position 30,194 of record DATKGA010000039.1, on the reverse strand, counting down.
GTCCAACGGGTCACTTCGTTGAAGCCAAACTGCGCGGTCGTCTTGCCGGGGTTGTCCCACAGCAGACCATAGCCTTTATTGGTGACGACAAACGGAACGCAGACACTGGGGCCGGCAGGAGCGGTGTAGTCGTGCGCGCAACGCACTGCATGGCCGCGCCGGTCGAGATAGCCCTCATGGTTCTGGCCCAGGCCGTAGTAGTGCTCGTCGATGGGTGAGGCGAAGGTTGCGCCCACCTGATAGAAGGGGTCGTCTCCGGGGCGGCGATCGTTCAGGGTTTGAGAAGTTCCGTCCTTGTAATTCGGTACGGCCATCTGCCAGTTGTTCATTTGCAGCAACGTCCTGCCGTCCGCGCCCTTGATCGTCAGCGTCTGCCCCGGCACCGACGCACTGAAGAACTTCGCGATGTCCGCCTGCGTTCCCGTCTCCGCGTACTTCTGCCCGCCCGCCGGTCCCACGGTCACGCTCATTCGCGCGGACCCCAGCGTATCCGTTCCTGCGCCAGCCGTTCCCGCATCCTGCGTCCACCCGCTGACCAGTGGCTTCGCGGTAATACCATAGCCCGGTGCAGCCGTTGCATCCTGCTTCAGCAGACTGATACTGACGCGAACGATGTTCTCCGCGTATGGTTCGACCATCACCGTGGCCGCACCACGCGAGACGATCATCTGCTGCGCGTGCAGCATTGGAGTTATCGCCAACGCAAGCGCCAACGCGCCTGCCGCCCATCCCGCAGGTTGTTTCATTGGTGTATTCCCTCTACTCATTCTCCAACTTTAATCTGCTTGTGCAGAGCAATCGCATCCGACGAACCGCCCACGCGAAGATCCACGCTGTCGTTCTCCACCGTCATCGCATTGCCGTCCCAGTAGGCCAGCAGGCTCGCCTTCAGCGGAATCGCCACAGTCTTCGTCTCGCCCGCGCGAATCGCCACTCTGCGGAAGCCCTTCAGCTCTTCGTGCGGACGCGCGACCGCCGAGCCGATGTGCGCCACATAGAGCTGCACAACCTCGTCGCCATCGCGCGCACCGGTGTTCTTCACATCCACGTTGACAGTGACTGTGCCGTCCTTAGCCAGATGCGGGCTGCTGACACGCAGATTGGAGTACACGAACTTCGTATAGCTCAGCCCATAGCCAAACGCATAGAGCGGCTTGCTGCCGATGTACATGTAGGTTCGGCCATTGCGGATGTCGTAGTCCATCATCGGCGGCAACTGGTCCATGGACACAACCCAGGTCTGGCTGAGGCGGCCGGCCGGGTTGTAGTCGCCGAAGAGAACGTCAGCCATGCCATCGCCCTGCTCCTCGCTGTTGTGGGTCATCATCAGGATGGCGGGAACATTGTCCTCGGTCCATGTAGTGGTGAAGGGAAAGCTGGCCTGCAACACGACAACCGTCTTTGGATTGGCCGCAAGCACAGCCCTGGCCAGGTCCTCCTGCGCGAGGGTCAAGGTCTTGCGGTCAATGGCCTCCTTGCCATCGCTGGGCAACGGACACTTGGCCCAGCCCGCATCGCAGGTGGGATGGTTGCCGATGATGACGACGGCTACATCGGCCTTGCGCGCCAGATCGGCGGCGGCCGCGGAGTCCGCGCCATCGGAGGTTGTCACCCTAACATTCTTGCCTGCGCGCGCGCGAATACCCTCCAGCGGAGTGACAGCGAAGGGCGGTGTTCCACTGTACCAGTCGAGCGCAACCTTATCGGCCAGCGGACCGATGACTGCGATGCTCTTGAGCGACGAGGCTTTCAGCGGCAACAGCCCACCCTCGTTCTTCAGCAGCACGATGGACTCGTCGGTGACCTTACGCGCCAGCGCCTTGTTCTTGGGCCACAGCCACGGATCGTCCGTGTTGCCGTTGGCCTGCGCCTCCGTGCCAATGCGCGAGTAGGGATCGCTGGCCGCGGGCTCCAGCATTCCCAGCTTGATCATCACGCGGAAGACGCCGCGCAGGTTGGCGTCGATGTCGGCCTCGGTGATCAGGTTCTGCTTCAGCGCGTCCTGCACGGAGGGGGTTGCGTTCTCCAGATACTGGTTGATGCCCGCATGAATAGTCGCCGCGGCGGATTCGGCCATAGTGTCGTAGGTGTGGCTGGCATGCATCATGTTGCCCAGCGCGCCCGCGTCGGTGCAGATAATGCCGTCGAAACCCCACTGCTTCATCACTACGCTATGCAGCACGGGATTGGCGCCCATCGGCACCTTGTTCCACGAGTTGTAGGCGGTCATCATGGCGTTGGCGTGGCCCTGCTCGATGGCCATGCGGAAGGGCACCGAGTAGTACTCGTAAAAGAGGCGGTCGTCGAAGTTGGAGCTGGAGCCGGCGCGGCCATCCTCATTACTGTTGGCCAGGAAGTGCTTCAGCAGCGATGCAGTCATCCACGTCTTCGGGTCGTTGCCTTGCAGGCCCTCGGTGTACGCGGTCGCCAGCGTGCCCACCAGGAACGGGTCTTCGCCGTAGGACTCTTCGGTGCGGCCCCAGCGAGGATCGCGGCTCAGGTCGGCGTTGGGCGCGCGGACGACCAGGCCGCCCTTATGGAACTTGTTGTAGGCCCAGCGAGTCTCGTAGGCCTCTTCGGCGGCAGCCTGCTTCAGCAGCTCGGGGTCCCACGTCTGGCCCAACCCGTGCGACTGCGGGAACTGCGTGGTGGGCGTCACCAGCCCGCGTCCACCCCATCCTCCGGGGCCACCCAGCGCGAGTCCGTGTAGCCCCTCGACGTGGTTGGTGCCGACGATGCCGAGACGCGGGATGGTGGGATCGGTGCCCAGCATCGCCAGCTTCTCATCCAGCGTCATGCGCTGGATCAGGTCTGTGATGCGCTGCTCCACTGGAAGCTGCGAGTTCTGATAGGGCAGGAGCTTGGTCTGTGCGGGCGCGGGCGGATGTGTGGACGGCGTGGGCGCGGCTGGCTTGGTCTGGGCATAGGCCATGCCAGACAGCAGAACGAGGGATGCTGTAGCGGATGCGATCAGTTTCATTGGAGGGGTCCTTTTGAGTCGAAGCCAATATGCACAATCCGAGCTCCGTATGTGGCGAATCGTCTCATCCAGTCCGCATCAGCCCTGTGGTCGGCCGCCTGCCGGTGCTCCCGGACCTGCCGGGCCGCCGGGCCCACCTGGGCCACCGGGGCCACCGGGGCCACCGGGGCCTCCTCTGCCGCCACCCCTGCCACCTGCTGGCGCAGCCGGAGCGGGTTTGCCTTGAGCGAGCGGGGTGGGCTGGTCATCCGATCGCTTGACCCACTTGTATATCTTGGACGAGTTCTGCCAGAAGTACTTCTCCTGCTGCGCGCGCGTCTTGGTGGAGTAGAACTGCTGCATCAGACCAACCTCTTCGGAGATGGTGGCCACGCCATAGCTGTTCGGATAATCCGTCCCGAACATGACGCGGTCCTCGCCGAAGGCCTGGAAGAGATACTCCAGCCGCGCGCGCAGGAACTCATAGTTCTTGACGATGATGCCGTTGTCTCCGGGCGTGGGGTGATAGACCTCGGTGAGCTTGACGAAGATGTTGGGCCGCGCCGCCATCTCCTTGATGACCGCCTCGTAAGCCGCCTGTCCATTGGGCCCGGAATCGTTCGCCGGATCGTAGGAGGGCAGGTGGTCCATGATGATGCGCAGGTCGGGAACGGCATCGGCCAGCAACACATTGGCGTTCATCAGGTCCATGCTGGGATTAGCGGTGTCTAGCGCGAGGTCGGCCTGGGCCAGCAGCTTCAGGTTGGCGACCTGGGCGGGATTCAGCGCCACCTTGCCGGTCGCGTCCTTGCTGTAGAAGCGGCTGGAGCGAATGGCGCGAAAGAGCGGGTCGCGGTGAAAGTGGTTCAGATACTTGGTGAAGTCAGCCGAGCCTGGATCGATATTTCCCGAGACTCCGACCATGATGGGATTGTCGCGGGCGACCTCCAGATACCAGAGGTTGTCGTCGATGAATTGCGCGGCTGACTCGACCACAATGGCCCCGACGATTCCGGCTGCGCGCGCCATAGGAGCGTATGTCGCGGGCGTCGACGGCTTGTTCACCTGCCGGTAGAACAGCCCACCCGTGTAGCCGCTGAAGACGGGACGGGTTTGGTCGAAGAGGTGAATATGGCTGTCGATGATGGGGACGGCACCCGGCGCGAGCGGGCGAGCCTGAGGTGCATCCGGCGCGGCAGGAGCTGGGCCATTCTTCTCGTCCCAATCCGCGGCGCCCTTGGGGGCCTGCGCGGCTGCAAGTGCGTTACCCATGCCTGAAAGCGCGGCGCCCGTCATGGCGGCGGTCCCGAGGAATTGACGGCGTGACATTTTATTACCCATCGTAGGTTCCCTTCCCTCAATCGTTGGTTGTGGCAGCTTGCGAGTCCATGCATTGGACTGAGTTGCGAATTGAAGCAAACTGAATATTTCTACGGCGAATCAAATCTTTTGCGAGGAGTGTATATGGCCGCGGGTACGACCGTCCAGACATACACGAGGCCCTATGCACGAACGACCAATACGTCGCGTTTGGGGTCGATGGCAGTCCATGCGATCGCGCCGACCGCCGCGATGCAGGCGGCAGTTGCGAACGATGCGTTCCAGCCGAAGTGGGCCGCGATGAGCGGCGTCAGGGAGGCGGTGCATGCTCCGCCGATCTGCGCGCCCATGTTCATCATGCCGGAGACTATGCCGGTAAACTCTCCGGCAATATCGGCCGCGACTGCCCAGTAGCTGCTCTGCGCGATGTAGAGGACACCCGCCGCGCAGGCCAGAATCAGCGCCGCCGTCACCGCGCTGCCTGCACGCGAGCCAAGCAGCAGGAGAACAGCAGTCAGTGCGAGGCAGACCGCTGGCATCTGGCAGCGTCCCAGACGCAGGCTGAAGCGCGATGCAAGCCAATCGCTGGCGACACCGCCCAGCAGGCAGCCTGTGGTCATGGCCACAAAAGGAACCATGGAATAGGTTGCGCTGGTCTTGAGCTCCAGGCCGCGGACTTTAGCCATATAGAGAAAGAACCAGGAGAAGAAGAGCCACGCCACATAGCCAAAGGCGAAGTAGCTGACGGTGAGCGAGAGGATTGCCTTGCTGCAAAAAATCTTTGCCCATGGGACCGAATGCCTGCCATAGGCAGCGGGATCGTCGTCGCCGGCGGCTGCCGTGGTGACGCGCCTCTGGCTGACGATGAGCGCCCGTTCGGCATCGCCAACCCACGGATGCTGCTCCGGCGTGTCGCGCGCCGCCAGGAGCCACACCACTCCCGCGAGCGCGCCAATGCAGGCGCTGAAGCCGAAGGCCGCGCGCCAGCCATGGTGCAGGATGATGAAGGTCACCAGTTTGGGAGTCAGTCCCGAACCGAGGCCCACGCCGGCGAAGATGAGGCCGTTTGCCTTGCCACGCTCGCGGACGGGAAACCAGCGCTCGACGAACTGGCTGGTGGCCGGATACATGGTGGCCTCACCCGCGCCCAGGGCAAAGCGCACCAGCATAAAGACCAGCAGCGCGTCCCCAATCCCGCGAGGGATCAATGCCGTTAGTCCGATGAAGAACCCCCACCACGCGCCCAGCAGGGCCAGAGTGCGGCGCGGACCAAGCCTCCGCGCAAGCAGGCCGGCGGGGATCTGCAGGCTTGCGTAGCCGACCAGGAATGCGCTGAAGATCCATCCCAGCCGCACATTGTCGATGGCGAATTCCTTGCAAATCTCGATACCGGCGATCGAGATATTAGTGCGGTCAAGATACGCCACCGCGCTGATGACCAGCAGCCAGAGCACAAGAATATAGCGGACCGGGAACCAGGTACCGCTGGTCTTGCTGGACGCTGGATCTGTCACTGGCACACGATCTCCGGCTGTGCGGCTTTCCACCACCTGCTCGGATAAGACCGAACGAAGTCAGGACGAATTAAGTCCCCGGCGCGGTAATCGTGAATCATGGCTTCACTGCGGCGGGCGGCGCGGCGGCAGGTGGCCGGGCGGCCGGCGGCCCTGCGGTGGGCGGCCCCGAACTTCTCAGGTGGATCTGCCAAACCTTAGCCAGTCGGGAGGTCCCTTTGGGCCCGGTGACTTCCAGGATGACAGTATAGTTCCCTTCCCTTCCCGGCCTGGTGTCCGCATATTGATGGATGGGGTTCTGCTCGGTGGAGGTAGCTCCATCGCCGAAGTCCCACTTCCAGGAAGTGACCTGGCCGACGGACTGGTCCTTGAAGGCCACGACCCTACGGTCCATATCGACAATGTTGTACGTCCATTGCGAGTCAATGGGCTTCTGGAACTGCGGCTCCAGCGGCATCAGGCGGAAGCCGACCAGTTCGGACGCATTGCCGAAGAAGGTCTGCTTGTGGGAAAGGTTCCAGAACTGGCGAGCGTTGGAGTTGGGATCGTGGTAGGCGATGACGGCCCAGGAGAGCCCAATCAGTTTATTTTCCGTGAGCACCGACTCCACCGCTCGGTCCGGGCCCTCGCAACCCGCGTAGTCGAAGGGTGTGATGTAAAACTCCAGCACCAACTTGCCCGGCTCGCCCGGCTTGAAGTTGTATTTGGTGGCGTGATTGGCGTAGGGAAGCTCCTTGGTGTACTGGGCGCATCCCCAGTCCATGGTCCAATCCTTATCCAACGCCGGGGTAAAGATGTGGTAGTTCTGGGCGTGGGCGCCCTGCTGGGCAAAGTAAGCGTCCGAGCTGCTGATGCGCGGATCGAGCTTGGACATATCGCCGACCGCCTGCTGCGTCCAGACATCGTTGTGATACTGATCGATGAGCGGGCCGCCGGAGAGATCGCCATCGACCACAATCTCGAAGATGTCATTGTGCAGACCAGGGGCCGAGAAGTCCCAGTAGTCCTTGTTCGCCTCATAGAGGAAGTAGAGCCGGTTGAGGCCCTTGACCCAGCCCACTTTGACCTTGACATCCAGCTTACTGGGATCGCGCGGGGTCACCGTGCCTGCGGGCGCTTCGGTGTTGACCAACTGGTCCATGCCGATGGCGTAGCTGTCCGGCACCATGGCCCAGTCGTCGTCGTTGCCGTCGATGCGCGGGATCATGTTCGGGGGAAATTGAAATATTTTGAATGTTACCTCCGGCCTCTCCAGCGCTCTTGCCGGAAAGATGGTCAACAGCATGGCGCACAGAAGTATCCTGGTTCGCAACATTGCAAATCCTCCTTATCACTCGCGCGACTACAACCGCGGTCAGCGATCGATACGCGTGGTGATCTTGTCCAGTGCGGCGCGGTCGATGGGATAGCCCAGCCCCGGCTCTGTGGGTGCCGGAACGTAACCGTCCTTGTCGATCCGGAACTGATACTTGAAGTAGGCGCGGTCGGTGTACTCCGAGGGGAACGGCATCTCGAACCAGTAGACGTTGGGAAGCGCAAGCTCCACATGGAAGTGCATTGCGAGGTCGAGCGGGTTGCCCCAGTTGTGGGGTGCGCACTCCAGCCCATGGGCATCGGCCAGCAGGCCAACACGCATCGATCCGGAGATTCCTCCCACGTTGTCTCCAATCAGACGGACGACACCCATTGCGTCTTTCTTGATGTATTCGGCAAAGTCCGCGATGGAGAAAAGAAACTCACCTACATGGAGGGGAACGGTCAACTGCCTGGCCAACTCAATGAGGCCTTCCATATCGACGGTGCGGATCGGGTCCTCGAACCAGGCGTAGTTCAGCTCTTCGAGCAGACGGCCGACAGCCATAGCTTCGTAACGGTTATAGCCCTGCACTGGATCGTGCATCAGGACAAACTCTTCGCCCACAGCCTTGCGGACCTCTCGAATCTCTTCCATATGCCCAAGGTAGGCAGGGATGGCCGGGCCGGTTGCGTGCTGCCCTCCGCCGGGATGAATCTTGTATCCCCTGAATCCCTGAGCCTTTGCCTTCAAAACATCCGGAATGTAATCTTCCACGGTGGCCAGATGCTGCGAACTGGCATAGGCCATGACGCGGCTTTTGGTAGGCGTGCCGCCGGCGAGTATCTTGTAGACCGGCTGGTTGACAGCCTTTCCCAGGATGTCCCACATACAGACATCCGCGGCAGCAGTGTAGTAGTTGGGCCAGGTGCCGGAGCTTCGCGCGAGCAGGCCCGTATCCGCACGGCCCGGTACCGAGTTGGCACCGTTGAAGAATGCAGGCGATCCCGGTCTGGCCGGTACAGCCGCGGCAGCTGCGCCTGGCGCGCCACCGACGGGCGGCGCCGGACGCCGAACCGGAACCCCAGCGCCTCCATTGAAACCGCCGGAGCCTTTCATGCCAGTGGTGGAGGTGTAGGTGGGCAGCAGGTCCATGACGTTCTTGCCCACCAGCTCCGCCTTGGCCCAGTTGAGCCAACCAGGAGTGGTGCTGCGATCACCGATGGTGTAGTTGCCTTCAATACCGCTGTTGGTGACCACGGAGATCAACTCGCCGGTCTCGGTGCCGTTGAGTTTATGGACACCGTCCAGGCTGGTGACGTAGATTTTGACTTCCTTGATGGTGAGATCGGGGAGATCGCCCGACTTGACACCCACCGTCTGTGCGGCGGCACCGGCGGGATCGGCAAGCACAGCATAGCCGGTAGCGGCGCCCGCCGCGCCCAGTGCCGCGGAGATGCTGAGAAAATCGCGTCGCGATGTATTGGCTTTCATGGGTATGTCCTCCATTGGCCGGCGATACTACCGGGTACAGCGTTGAATTGACGCGATCAGCGATCGATCCGCGTGGTGACCTTGTCCAGTGCGGCGCGGTCGATGGGATAGCCAAGCCCCGGATCGGTGGGTGCCGGAACATAGCCGTCCTTATCAATGCGGAACTGATACTTGAAGTAGGAGCGGTCGGTGTACTCCGACGGGAAGGGCATCTCGAACCAGTAGACGTTATTGAGCGCCAGCTCGACGTGGAAGTGCACGGCAAGGTCGAGTGGGTTGCCCCAGTTGTGAGGCGCGCACTCCAGCCCGTGGGCATCGGCCAACAGGCCAACACGCATCGATCCGGAGATTCCTCCCACGTTGTCAGCGATCAGGCGAACCACGCCCAAAGCGTCTTTCTTGATGTAATCGGCGAAGTCCGCGATGGAGAAGAGGAATTCGCCAACATGGAGGGGAAGGGTCAACTCCCTTTGCAGTTCGATGAGGCCCTCCTGATCGACCGAACGGACAGGATCCTCAAACCATGCGTAGTTCAGTTCATCCAGTAGGCGCCCAACGGCCATGGCCTCATAGCGGTTGTACTGCTGCACGGGATCGTGCATGAGGACAAACTCTTCGCCCACAGCCGCGCGCACCGTACGAATCTCCTCCATATGCCCGATATAGCTGGGAATGGCCGGACCGGTTGCGTGCTGACCTCCTCCGGGATGGATCTTGTAGCCACGGAATCCCTGGGCCTTAGCCTTCAAGACATCCGGCACATAGTCTTCCACAGTGGGCAGGTGCTGGGAGCTGGCGTAGGCCATCAAACGGGTCTTGGTTGGTGTCCCGCCGGAGAGAATCTTGTAGATTGGCTGGTTGACAGCCTTTCCCAGGATGTCCCACATGCAGACATCCGCGGCGGCAGTGTAGTAGTTGGGCCAAGTGCCTCCGCCACGGGCGAGCAGAGCTGTCTCCTGGGCTCCGGGCGCAGAACCACCGCCTCCGCCGAAGCCGCCGCCACCGCCTCTTCCTCCGCCACCGCCTCTTCCTCCACCAGCCGCCCCTGCTGCGCCTGCACCGGCCCCGCCGACCGCGCCAGCTCCTCTGCCCGCACCGGCCCCGCCGCCCGCGCCAGTTGCTCCGGCTGCTGCTCCGGCACCCGCAGCCGCGCCTCCCGCTCCTCTACCTCCACCGCCTCCTCTGCCTCCACCGAAGCCACCACTGCCCTTCATGCCACTGGTGGAGGTGTAGGTAGGCAGAATATCCATGACATTCTTGCCCACCAGCGTGGACTTGGCCCAATTGAGCCATCCCGGAGTGGTGCTGCGGTCGCCGATAGTGTAGTTGCCTTCAATGCCGCTGTTGGTGACCACGGAGATCAATTCGCCAGTCTCGGTGCTATTGAGCTTATGAACATTGCTCATGTCCGTAACATAGATCTTGACCTCTTTGATGGTGAGATCCGGAAGATCGCCTGGCTTGACTCCCACCGTCTGCGCGGCAGCACCAATGGGATCGGCGATAGCGGCAAAGCCGGCAGCGGCAAATCCAGCTGAAGTCTCAAGAAAATTGCGGCGTGATAAATTCTGTTTCACTTGATTCTTCCCCCTGTACTTCATTCAGAGCTTTAAATCTGGCTTTCCATCTAAGCATGACCCTACCCAGCACAACGAATCTGCGTGATCTGTGCATCCCTTCGGGACGCACCCCATGGTTCACTAGGGAGCCGCAGGCAGAGCGAACGACAATATATTTCCCCCCGATGCGATTGCGACGTACTGCTTTCCGTCAATGGCATAAGTCATCGGAGATGCCTTGAAGGTATGGTTGGTTTCGAAGTGCCAAAGGTACTTGCCTGTGGCGGCGTCGACCGCGGCAAATCCTCCGCTGCTTTCGCCGAAGAAGAGCACGCCGCCAGCTGAGGTAAGCACACCCGAATAGTTTGATTGCACCGGCCCGGGCAGGTCAATCTGCCAAACCACTTTACCGGTTTCTATGTTGAATGCGCGAAGAATTTTTTTCGCCGGATTTAACGGATCCACATACCTGCCGTACCCGCCATCCGCGGCCTTGCGATAGGTGGTGCAGTCCTCCACGGTCATGACGTAATAAAGGTGTGTCGCAGGGTTGAATGCGGTGGAGTACCAGTTGGTGGCACCGCGGACCGCGGGGCATGCCGCCGCACCCTCCAGGGTGGTCTCGTTGGCCGGAAGCAGGCTGGGGACGCCGGTTACCGGATCGATTCCGCTAGCCCAGGTCAGTTTGTCCACCATTCTGGAGGCCAGCAACATTTTTCCGTTGGTGCGGTCCAGAACATACAGGAAGCCGTTGCGGTTGGCGTGCAGCAGCAGCTTGCGCGGCTGGCCCTTCCAGGTTGTGTCCACCACGGCGATGGGCTCATTAGCGTCCCAGTCGTGCAGGTCGTGGGGAGTGAACTGGAAGTACCAGAGCAGCTTGCCGGTCTTGGTATCGATCGCCAGATCGCTGTTGGAATACAGGTTGCTTCCCGCGCGTTCGTCGCCGTCGGTATCTGGATGCGGATTGCCCACCGGCCAGTAGACGACACTGCCGTCCATCTCCGCGCTGCCCGTAGTCCAGGTGGCCCCGCCGCCCAACGCCAGGGCTGTTCCCTTCCATGTATCGGCGATTGGGCCGGTGTCGCCGGGCTTGGGAATGGTCATGAACTTCCAGGCTTCTTCACCGGTTGCGGCTTTATAGGCCGCCAGAAAACCGCGAATCCCATTGTCACCGCCGCTTACGCCGGTAAGGACAAGATCGCCCACCACCAGCGGTGCGGCTGTTCCACCATACTGTCCCGTCGCTCCCTCATGGGTATCCACGTCCCATAGCAGGGAGCCGTTCAAACGGTCGAGGGCAATCAGGTGGGCATCGTCGGTGAGATAGAAGACCCTGTCACCGAGCACCGCGACCCCGCGATTCACGCCGATGGCTGCGTCACCGCTAATCTGCGCCGTCTGGCTCTTGGCACGCTGGTAGCGCCAAATCTCGCGGCCTGTCTTTCCGCTCACGGCGTAGACCTGGTTGTTGCCGGTGACAAACATGACTCCATCCACCACCACCGGGGTCGTCTCCAGGCCAGTGAATGGGATCGCATAAACCCATTGCAGTTGGAGCCTGGCAACATTGTTGAGATTAATCTGATTCAGGCTGCTGTCGCGGGCACCGTCCACGGTCCCGTTGTAGTTGGGCCAATCTCCGTTTTTGGGATGAAGAACCTGGTCGATATGGGCCGGGGTGACGGACGGCAGAGAGCCGGCCACAGGGCCAACGCCCACTCCCTTCAGAGTCTCCAGGAAAGCTATGAGGTTGCGCTGCTGTTCCTGGGTGCCCTTATAGGCAGGCATGACAGGTGCACTGTCGGGAGTCACCGAGCGGTACTCCCCATCCCCCAGCAGATGCAATTTTCCGTCCCTGGTCTGCAAAACCAAGTCGTGGCTGCCCTGGGCACGGTTGAGTCCCTGCAGCTTGCTGCCATCGTTCAAGGTCACAGTGACACTGTCGTAGGTTGCGGGAGCTGCTCCAAAACCACCGCCTCCGCCGCCCCCCCTGCCCCCGCCACCTCCGCCCCCGCCCCCGCCAGAACCGGTGCTGGTGCCAGAGTTCGTGAGCGCCTGCTGCAATGCATCCAGCCTGAGCCGACTGGCGATGTTGGAGAGGTCAGGCCCGTAAGAGCTTCCCCGTCCCGCCGCCGTGTGGCAGGTGGAGCACTGCCCCTCACCAAAGAAGATTCTCTCGCCGGCCTTGGCGTCGCCGGCAACCGCGGTTATCACAGGAGCTGCATTGAGGCTGCGGATATAGTGGACCATCTGGTCGACGTCGGACTGAGGCAGAGCGAAGGCAGGCATCTTGTTCTTGCCTTTTAGGATGATGGCTGCGATATCGCTGTCCGACAAGCCGCGCAGAAGAGCGGAGTTGGCCAGGGTTGGCGCGCGGTCCGTACCCATGGAATCTCCGCCATGACAGAGCGTGCAGGTGGCTACATAGAGCGCAGGAGCCTGCATGGTCTGCTGGGCCGCAGGCTCCTGAATGTTATAGGCGCCTTGCGACCATGCCAGAACCCCCAGGCAGCCCGGAATGACCGCGCCGCATACGATGAGCGCCAACATCGGCGGACTTAAAAAGAACCGCCTCGCAGAAAAAAAAGCTCTACTCACTTGCAGATCCTCGATTGGTTGATCTAATAAGCAGGGCCGCCTGGGCGGACGAGTGGTTTGACGGACTTGCCGCGCTAAACCGATCCACGCAGGTAAGGCTTCAGATAAGTATTAAGCGCGTTGATGACATTCTTCTTGTCGGCATCGGACAACGGCCCGGTAGCGGCAGCCGCACCGCCGCCACGCCCTCCGCCCGCGCCACCGCCCATGACAGCGGCCATGCCCGGCGTTGGCCGCGACTTGGTGTCCTCCTTGAAGATGCCGCGCGCAACCATCACATAGCTGTCTGCGCCAACGATGGTGGAGAAGGCCTGGATCCTGCCGAACATGTCGTAGGACTCGCGGATTTTGCCAGCCTTGTAAAGCTCCCAGGACTGCTGGAAGAGGTCCGCCATGCCAACCGTGGGGGCAAAACCGGTAAATCCGAGACGCATCTCGTCCATCATCTGACGAACGCCCTTGCCGGCAAAGACCGCAAGCTTGCCATTGGTCCTGGCCAGAAGCTCAGCCACGCGCTGTAGCGGATCGCCCGCCTCGTCCTTCACCACCGATACGGTGGGTATTTCGTTGAACAACTGGACCACGAGGTCCACCGATTCGTCGCCCGAGGTCTGGACGAAGAGAGGCAGATCGGTGGCTGCGCCGATGGCCTTGTAGTACGCTACGATCGCCGCATTGTCGCCCTCGGGGGGCAGCGAGCAAATGGCGTCCGCGCCATGCTGCGCCGCGTGCTTGGCAAAGGCAACCGCTCCGGCGAGATCGTTGCCCTTGGTCTGCACGCCAATCACGATGGCGGTTTTGCCTCCCTTGCCGGCCGCGATCATGGCCTCGGCCCCGGCAAAGCGCTCGGCAGTGGTAAGCGTGGACCATCCACTGGCAATCTGCGGCCAGATCAGCCCCGGAACGCCCCCGCGGCTACAGAACTTCACCTCATTGCCGAGACAGTCCAGATCCAGTTTGTCGTCCTGGGTGAAGGGAGAGGAGGCGATGGGAAAGAGTCCGTTGAAGGATTTTCTACCGGCAGCCGCAGCAGCGAAGCCGTACTTCGAGAACGCTGCTCCGGCGGCGACTGTTCCGAGCGTTTTCAGGAGTGTCCTGCGATCCATATCGGAGGGGAAATATGCCATGATTAACCTCGCGTGAGTTGCGTACATTGATACATGGCGCGTGTTTGGGATGTCAACCCGCAGGCCATTCTGGCAGTGGCGCAGTTTGAATTTCCACAGATCATGCGGTGGGATTAGACTTGGGGCGTAGCAGCCAGGCAGAAACCCGTTCCATCCAAACCAACCATCCCAAAGCAGCAAGCTTGCACTAACGAGCATTGGAGTCCGATTGATTTCCCTGACTAGAACATTGTCTGTATTCCTCGTCGCCGGTGGACTGGTACAAGCGTTCGGTGGTTCCACGAACCGCGCCCATGCACAAGCTGCCTCCACGCAGGCGGGTGCGGCGATCAAGATCGCCACCGGCAGCGGCGTTATCACCCTTCCAAAGTCGCATGGCCCAACCTTCGACATCGTCAAGTATGGGGCCAAATCTGACGGCCCGGCGCTGGCCAACCAGACAGCCATCAATGCCGCAATCGATGCGGCAGCGGCAGCCGGAGGGGGAGTTGTCGTGGTGCCGCTAGGGACCTTCAAGACATACTCCATCCGCCTGAAGAGCAATGTGGAGTTGCACTTTGCCACCAAGGACTCCATCCTCCGCGCCGCCGTTGCGGGCACCGGCGAGGGCCAGGATGGTGGGTTCTACGACGCGCCGGAGAAGAACCTCTTCGTCGGCATCCAGGATGAGGGGCACTCTCACTGGGCGAACAGTCTCATCTACGGCATCGATGTAAAGAACGTCACCATATCGGGGCCGGGGCTGATCGACGGGAGTTACACGGACAGCAAAGGTGTGGTGGTGGATGTGATCGCGGGTGGCGATCCGCGTGAGGTATCGACCAGGGACGGTGTCGGGGTTCCGGGCGGCGCGAATAAAGCGATCGGATTAAAAAATGCCGACAATGTGATCTTCCGTGACTTCCATGTTAAGAATGGAGGCCACTTTGCGATTCTCGGCACCAACGTCAATCACTGGACCGTCGATGGAATCATCCTGGATACGGACCGCGACGCATTCGATATCGACACCTGCCAGAACATGACGGTGAGAAATTCCGTCTTCAATTCCCTGACCGACGATGCACTGGTTCTCAAGGGATCGTTTGGAGCGGGAAAGCATATTACAACCAAAAATATATTGTTCGAGAACGACACGGTGAGCGGATACGATGCAGGCTCGGTGCTGGACAAGGTGTATTCCACGCACAAGCTGATAGCGACGGACCGCGACGGCCCCACCGGACGGGTCAAATTCGGGACGGAGGGCTCCAGCGGGCTGGACACCGTCACCATCCGGCACATCCTCTTCGACCGCTCGCGCGGATTGGCGCTGGAGTCGGTGGACGGAGCGGAGCTGAAGAACATTCTGTTCACCGACATTCGCATGAAGCACATCAGCAGTTCGCCGATCTTCATCGATATTGGCGACCGGGGCCGGACACCGGTAACAGGCACCAACACAGGCAATGACGTGAGCCCGGCCAACAACGTCCGCGTGACCGACACCGGCTGGATCCTGCCCAACGTGCCGGACGTATACGGCAGTTATCCTCCTCAGCGGTACATTCCCGCTTACGACAAATCGACCGCGGTTTCGATTGGCGGAACGAGCGCGCGCATCAGCATCGTCAATCCGGACGCGCCAACGAGGTTGAATCCGAACTCCATCCATCCCAAAGACCCGCTCTACGCCAACGCAGTCGGATCGGGATTCGCGAGCATACGCAACATTGTTATTCGTAACGTGGTGGTGGAGGATGCGGACCCACGCTATCCAATCCTGCTCAACGGACTGGTCGATCATCCGATAGAAAACGTCAGCATCAGCAATGTCACGGTGGAGTATCGCGGCGGCCTGACCATGGAGCATGCCACCGAGCAGAGGCAGTTGAACAGGACTGTCTCCATTACGCCTTACGAGAGCGCACCAGCGACGCAATCCCTTCCCTGGCTGACGAACACCTTCTTCAGCAAGAACGAAGGCCTGCTGCCCAGAATCAGTTGGGACGCGTCTGCCAACGGCGGCCAAGGAGCCTGGAGCAACGATCCCTACAATATTCCCGAGATGACCCGCGAATATCCCGAGCCAAGCATTCTGGGAGTTCTTCCGGCCTATGGAATTTATGCGCGGCATGTGCGGAACATTAAATTAAGCGGAATCACGTTGAAGTACGAAGTAGAAGACAAACGGCCCGCAATCGTACTGGACGACGCGGCCGATCTGCACTTCACCAATGTTTCGGTAATGACCGCGCCTGGTGTTCCGGCCATTGTGAAGGTCACCAATACACGGAAGCGGCCCGCGGACGAGGAGTACGTCAAGGAGATTCCGTATAAGACGACGCAGGTTACAAATCTAGTGACGTCGCCTACGCTGCGGACAGCCGATGTGACGGTGGATCGGCCATCGCCGGGCACACCTCCGGACAGCCTCTATACGAATCCGACCACTCCTTCGACCGCACACCCGTACAGCTTCGCCGTGGCGGACGACAAGTACCCGTTGCCGGAGACGGTGTATCGGCCCGGCTTCGATTCCATTGGCGCGAAAAAGATCGCGGTTGGAGCGTCGTTGCAGTTCACCGTTGTGGCGCGAAGCCCCGACGCAAACGCAAAGCTCACCTACTCGGCGGCGAATTTGCCGGCCGGTGCGAGCTTCGATCCCAGCACGCAATCGTTTAGCTGGACGCCAACCAAAGCACAGGCTGGTAGCCACAGCGTGAAGTTCACCGTGAACGATGGTGTGTTGCCGGTGAGCACATCGGTGACGATCAGCGTCAGTCAGTAGATACTGATGCTGACCGCCCGAAACCCACGTCTCAGAAGGGAGACCCATTCGGCATGCTCAGGGCAGGCTATGGGGCACCTGATTCGTGCCTCTATTGCACGTCGGTTTTGGTGATGGGTGGGCCGTCTTTGACGTCGAGGGTGAGGCCGGAGAGGTCGATGTCGCGAGCGTGGGTGATGTGGAGGCCGGTGTTGGCGGTGATGTGGCAGTTCTGGAAGGTGACGCCCTGGATGGGGCTGTCCGGCAGGCCGCTGATGGTGCCGGCCGACTGCACATCGCCGGAGACGTTGATGATTTTGACGTTGCGGAAGGATGGCAAGGGATTGGCCGGCGGCACTGGCGCCTGCCGTGCCATGGCGCGATTGCTCCAGTTCAGATTCATCTCGACGAACTGACGGGTCTGATGCAGCACGAGGTTGCGATAGGTGATGTTCTCCACCAAACCGCCGCGGCTGGGCGACGACTTGAAGCGGATGGGCGCGGAGTTGTTGGAGTCCATGACGCAGTTCTGGATGACGACGTTGCGGATGCCGCCGGAGGTCTCGCTGCCCATGTCGACGCCGGAGCCGCCTGCGCCGAAGTGGGAGTTCTCGATGAGGATGTCTTCGGCGGGACGGTTGACACGCAGGCCGTCGGCGTCCTTGCCGGACTTGATGGAGAGGCAATCGTCGTTGGTGTCGATGTCGACGCGATTGACATGAATATGTTTGGAGGAGTCGATGTCCATTCCATCGGCGCTGGGGGTGGAGTGATCGCCGCGGATTTTGACGCCTTCGACCTCAACATTCTGGCTGTAGAGGATGAAGAGGCACCACACGGCCTGGTGCTCCAGGGTGACGCCGGTGACGAGCACGTCCTTGGCGTTCTGGATGGCGACCAGGCGGGGACGGCCGCGTCGCTGGGGTTGGCCGGCAGTCGGCGCAGCGGGAGGCGGAGGCATAGGCGCTGCGGGGGCGAGTGCCGCGACGGCTGCGTCTCCGGAAGCGGCAGCGGGCGGACGATTGTTCTGCCCCCAGTTTTCGCCCGATCCATCGATGGCGCCGTCGCCAGAGATGATGAGGCCGGTGACGTCAAAGGCGTTGACGAAGGCCGAGGTCCACATCTCCTCGGTGCCCTCCCAGCGGGTCTGCACCTGGGGATAATCGTCGGGGTTCCTGGAGCCTTTGAGTACGCCATCCTTCTCCAGCAGCAGGTTAACGCCCTGCTTGAGGAAGATAGCGCCACTGAGAAAGGTGCCCTTGGGAATGACAAGGATCCCGCCATTCTTGGTGGAGGCACACTTGTCGATGGCCGCCTGAATGGCCTTGGTGTTCATGGTTTTGCCGTCGCCGACGGCCCCGAAGTCGGTGATGACGTAACGCTTGGAGCGGTGGGTGGGGTGGGCGTAGCTCTTGGCGGAGGTTGCGGCAATCTGCGCCGAAGCCACGGCGGAGCATAGCGCCAGTGCGACGCACAGGATCGTGGTTCTCTTCATCATGGGGCCCTCATTCTGTACGAGCGCTGATACAGCAGGACGCGACCGCCTACTGCACATCGGTGGTGGTGACTGGATCGCCCTGTTTGACGTCGATGGTCAACCCGGTGAGGTCCACGCCGCGCGCGTGATCGAGCCTGAAGCCGCGGGTGGCGGTGATGTGGCAGTTCTGGAAGACGACGCCCTGGATGGGGCTGCCCGCAAGACCATGGATGGATCCGACGTTCTGCACGTCGCCGGAGACGTTGATGATTTTGACGTTGCGCACCAGGGGCAACGGATTGGAATCCGGCAGTCGCGGCCCGACCATGCGCCACTCCATATTCATATCGAAGGCCTCGCGGGTGCCGTGCAGGACGATGTTCTTATAGGTGATGTTCTCCACGATTCCGCCGCGGCTGGGCTGCGACTTGAAGCGAATGGGCGTCCAGTTGTCGGAGTCCATGAGGCAGTTCTGCACGGTGACATTGCGGATGCCGCCGGAGGTCTCGCTGCCCATGGCGACGCCGCCCTGGCCGTAGGCGAAGTGCGAGTTCTCGATCAGGATGTCGTCGGCGGGACGGTTGACGCGGAGGCCATCAGCGTCCTTCCCGGCCTTGATGGAGATGCAGTCGTCGTCGTCGTCGATGAAGGCATTGGTGATGTGCACATGCTTGGAGGAGTCGATGTCCATGCCGTCGGAGCTGGGGATGTTGTGCGCGGCGGTGATATTGACGCCGTCGATCTCAACGTCCTCGCTGTAGAGAACGAAGAGGCACCAGATGGCCTGGTTGTGCAGGTGCAGCCCGGAGACCACAACTTCCTTGGAGCTCTGGATGCCGATGAGGCGGGGACGGCCACGCATCTGGCGTGGGGCTCCTGGGGCAGCGCCTGGGCCAGGCGCGGGCCGGGCCGGAGGCGGCGCGGCTGCTGCGACAGGGGCCGGAGGCGGAGTCGCCAAGGGCGCGGCTGCCGCTGCGGCATCAGCCCCCGAAGCTCTGGGAGTAGCGGCGGCTCCGGGTGCGGGTGGCGGGCGACGCATGGGACTGTTTGCCATAAACTCATCGCCCGATCCGTCGATGGTGCCCTCGCCGGAGAGGGTGAGGCCGTTGACGCCAACGGCATTCACTAAGGACGCGGTGTACATCTCTTCCGTGCCCTCCCAGCGCGACTGGATTGCAGGGTAGTCGTCCATGTTGGTGGTGCCCTTGAGTACGCCGTCCTTCTCCACCAGCAGGTCAACGCCCTGCTTCAGGAAGATGGCGCCGCTGCGGAAGGTCCCCGCAGGAACCACGACAACGCCGCCCTTCTTGGTGGAGGCGCACTTATCGATGGCCGCCTGGATGGCCTTGGTGTTGACTGTCTTGTTGTCAGCGACCGCGCCGAAGTCGGTAATCAGGTAGCGCTTGGTCCGCTTGGGCGGCTTGGCGTAGCTCTTCGCGGAGGTTGCGGCGATCTGGGCCGAAGCCATAGTGGCGCACAGAGCCAGCGCGGTCATCAGGAATGTGATTCTCTTCATGGTTAAAGCCCCCATTTGTATTCGGCCACCGATACTATCATCTGGTTCCATTGTCTGACGAGACGCGGGGATGTTTTGTCTCAGATGAAGCTCATCTCCGGACTTATGGGCAAAGAACGATTCTACTTGTCCGCTGCTTGCAGGAGAGAAGAAGCATGGCCCTTCCGGTCCCGGGCGCGACAGAAATGCAGCAGAAAAAGACGGAGACACCAGAGGCATCTCCGTCCCGCAGGTTGATACTTATGAAGGCTTAGCTTGCCAGCATCGGCCTTTGCCAGGAGATGATCTGTTGCCACGTGTTGGGCAGCTGATAGGTCTTGGCGAAGTTCTTGACCGGCGGCCCGACGATCTGGATCTTACTCAGGTCTCCCTGGCCGCGATTGCCGGAGTCGATGGCGAACTTCAGGTAGCCGATTTTGCTGACATCGACGCCCATCAACTCCGCGCCGATGCGGTCCGCTGCCAGCCAATCCAGGCTTGCGATGCAGACCTTCTGGCTAATCGGCGTGCCGTGCACCGGCCCGGTGCCTTCCATGCCTTCATAGCCGTCAATCACAGCCAGATGCGGATGCAGCACGCTGGAGAGGGTGAAGATGTTGTAGTTGATGCCGTGGGTCCCTCCGCCATGCATCAGGCGCTTGTCTGACCTGCCTCCGCCCGGGCCCGCGTTGGCAAGGCCAGAGCCCGCATCCTTGTGTCCCGAGCCGATGACAACATTCTTCAGCGAGAGGGTGATTCCCACCAGGTCGTGGGTCTTCAGCTTGGCCGCCGAAATAACGAAGTTATTCGCCGGGTCCATCATGATCTTGGCCACGCGCACCGGGTGCGGCTGGAAGTCCTTCTCGTCGATGCACTGCACGACCTCGACTTTTTCCGCATCGAGGTCCACCAGCTTGATGCCATACTTCTTTGCCAGCCGGGGATAGCCATAGTTGTTGAAGCCTTCCATCACCGAACCGCCGGCGGGCGACTCGGCGAGGATCACGTTCGTCTTGCCAATCGACTTCAGAAACTCCAGGATGCCTTCCAGATTGTCCGCATTCGTGGCGCACAGCGGCACGTTGATGATGACATTGTTCGGCTTGAGGATGACCCTTTTGTTGCCTATGGCCGCGGCAATCTCAGCCTTGAACGGCTGGAGCGACTTGAAGGCAATGTCGGCGCGATCGTTGCCCGTGGCGAGCGAGACCTTGGCGGTCCCCGCGGAGCGGGCAGCGGGAGCTGCGGAAGCGCTCTTTGCGGCGGGTGCAGCCTGGCTGGCCCACGCCGCAGGCAGACTGGTGGCCGCAACCGCCGCAGCGCCACCAAAGAATGAAGTTTTAAGGAACTTTCTGCGCGACTCGTGGCAGAGCATCTTAGACATGTCTTAGGCCCCTTTCTGACTACTGCCTCTGGGTATACGCCAGCGCGAGAATCATAGGCAACGAAGAACACGGTTTTGCCGCATCATGTGTGATAGCGGTCACATTGCAGCGACGTTTTGATAGCAGATGTGGTGTGAGAAGACGGCGCGGGGTGATTTGCAGGCTAGAAGATCACGCGATCGGCATCGACCCCGAATCACCTGAATTAAGAAGGCGCTCTAGGCGCGGCGGGTGTGCGCATGGCGGACATGCGCTCTGGGAGTGCGGTCGTGGTAGGTGCGCGCGCTGTGATGACTTACGCTCGACCTTGCCGACCTGGCAGCCGCGTAGACAGACACAGGCGCCAGCACCATCACTGCACCCAGCAAGCACGCGAGCATAACCTGAATGTGGTATTTCATACTTATACCTTTTAAGCTACATGCATAGGATTCGGCAGGCAATGGGCAGGATTCGAAAAGATACCCCCGGGGGAACTATCCCTGAGGCCCTGTCGTAATGCCGGGACAAGGAACCCGGCAACGGCAGCACATGAAGCCGGGAAGTAGAGGCCGATCTGTCCACGGCGCTGCTCGCTTCGAGGGATAAGGCAGGCTGTGAAATGTGACTCGGTTGCATGGCAGCGCGGGAAAGATATATGTTAAGGAACAGGATGACAGCCAACCTCAGCCGCTTCTGGTTTACCTACCGCACCTGGCGCACGGGTGCGGGCTGGGCGGCGTAGGCTCATCTGAACGATCTGCTGCAACGATCTGAACGCTTCAGTTGATTCGAAGTTCATGCCAGCCGCGACCCAATCTGTCGCGGCTTTTTGCTTTGTGCGGTTGAGTTGTGCCAAGGAGAGGACCGATGAGCGTGATTGCACCCCTGAGTTTGAAGACAGATTCTGTTGCCTCCACGCGACCGGGCCGCTTCGGCGAATATGGCGGGCGCTATGTGCCGGAGACTCTGATGGCCGCGCTGGAGGAGCTGGAACATGCCTACGCAGAGGCGCAGGCCGACCCCGCCTTCCAGGCCGAACTGGACGATCTGCTGCACCACTACTGTGGGCGTCCCACGCCGCTGTACCTGGCCAAGCGGATGACGGAGCAACTGGGCGGCGCAAAGATCTACCTGAAGCGCGAGGACCTGCTGCACACCGGCGCGCACAAGATCAACAACGCGCTGGGCCAGGGAATGCTGGCGCGGCGGATGGGCAAGCGAAGAATCATCGCGGAGACCGGAGCAGGCCAGCACGGCGTGGCCACCGCGACCGTCTGCGCGCTCTTCGGCATGGAGTGCGTGATCTACATGGGCGAGGAGGACATGCGGCGGCAGGAACTGAACGTCTTCCGCATGAGGCTGCTGGGCGCGGAGGTGCGCGGCGTGAGCGGCGGATCGGCGACCCTGAAAGACGCCATCAACGAGGCCATGCGCGACTGGGTCACCAACGTGCGCGATACCTACTACATCCTGGGCAGCGCGCTGGGGGCGCATCCCTATCCGACGATGGTGCGCGACTTCCAGCGAGTGATTGGCCGGGAGGCGCGAGCGCAGATTCTGGAGCAGGAGGGCAAGCTGCCGACCACAATTGTGGCCTGCGTGGGCGGCGGATCGAACGCCATCGGGATCTTTTATGACTTCCTCGGGGACAAGGATGTGAGACTGATTGGCGTGGAGGCGGGCGGCCGAGGTACGAAGCTAGGCGACCATGCGGCACGCTTCCAGAAGGTGGACGGCGGTATGCCGGGAGTGTTGCAAGGGACATACAGCTACGTGTTGCAGGACGACGCTGGCCAGGTTGCCACGACCCACTCCGTGAGCGCGGGGCTGGACTACGCCAGCGTAGGGCCTGAGCACGCTATGCTGCACGACTCGGGCCGCGCAACGTACACGTCAGCCACTGACGCGGAGGCGCTGGCGGCGACGTCGACGTTGGCGCGGACGGAGGGAATCCTGCCGGCGCTGGAGAGCGCACATGCGATTGCCGAGGCCATGAAGATGGCACCGAAGATGGCGAAGACAGACGTGATTCTGGTGAACCTATCGGGGCGCGGCGACAAGGACATGGGGATTCTGGCGAAAGAGATGAACTTGAAAGGCGCAACGGATTAGCCATGCCGATTGAGTTCAAAAATAAACCCGGTCTGGTGGCCTATCTGACGGCGGGCGATCCAGACCTCGCGACGACGCGCGAGATCGCGCTGGCCGCGATCGACAACGGTGCGGATGTGGTCGAGCTGGGCGTGCCCTTCAGCGATCCGCTGGCCGATGGCCCGGTGATCCAGCGAGCGAGTGAGCGGGCGGTTGCCCGCGGCGTCCGGCTGACCGATGTGCTGGAGGTTGCGCGGCAGTTGCGCGTGGCGCGGCCAGGATGCGGGATTGTGATTTTTTCTTATCTCAATCCCGTTGTGCGGATGGGGATGAAGAACTTTTGTGCGGCGGCGAAGGATGCGGGCGCGGACGGCGTGCTGCTGACGGACATGATCGTCGAAGAGGCGGACGAGTATCTCGCGGAGATGAAGGCGAATGGGCTTGCGCCGGTCTTTCTGGCCGCGCCCACCAGTCCTGATGCGCGCCTGAAGGCGATTGCGGAGGCGTCGAAGGGCTTCGTCTACGCCATTTCACGCGTGGGGATTACAGGCACGCAGCAGAAGGTCGCGACCGATGCCTCCGAATTGGTGACCCGGCTGCGCAAGTTCACCCAGCCCCAGGGAATTCCGATTGCGGTGGGCTTTGGCATCTCCAACGCGGAGCATGTGCGCGCTGTGGGAGAGTTCGCCGATGCGGCGGTGATTGGCAGCGCGCTGGTGGCTCTGATTGAGCGGTCGAAGCCGGCGGATGCCGCGGAGGCGGTGGGCAGGTTTATTGCGGGGTTGCGCGCATGAGCCGGACGACGATGGCTCGAGGCTGCTCGCGCGATGCCTGTTTCGCGGCACAGCTATGCAGGGCGTTTATGATGGTTCAGGCAAAGATAGTTCCGGGCGCAAGGTACAACCCTGCGGTCGAGGTCAATGTGAGGCGGTTTGAATGGATATCAGCGACTGGCGAAAGAAGATCGACGAGATGGATGAAGAGATTGTGCGGCTCATCAGCCGGCGTGCCGAAGCGGCGAAGGCCATCGGCTTGCTGAAGCGCGAGACGCAGTCGCCGGTTTATGAGCCGGACCGCGAACAGGCGGTCTTCAACCACGTTCGCGCGGTGAACCCGGGACCGCTTTCCGATGGGGAGATGCTGCACGTTTACGAGCGGCTGATCGACGTAATGCGCACTCTGCAGCGGCGAGACGGCTGAGGACGAGGATTGGCAACGGTTTTGAAGAGTACGCAACGAAGAAGATTACGTACTTACTGACGCAAGCACGATAAAGAACAAATAAAGATACAAATTCAGCAACATGTAGTTACAAATTCATAATAGTGGACGGAAATGATGATTGTAGCAATGCAGGACCAGGCTACCGAGCAGCATATTCAAGATGTGATTGAGCGCATGGTTGAGCTGGGGTTCAACGTACACCGCACGACGGGCGCGAACCAGACGATCCTGGCCGGTGTGGGAACGCCCGCGCACTTCGATGTTGTGGAGTTCAAGGTGCTGGCCGGAGTGCATGACGCCTACCGCATCTCGGCGCCCTATAAACTGGCAGGGCGCAGCTTCCGGCCGGAGGGGACGAAGATTGTATTCGGCAACGGCGTAGTGGTGGGCGGCGAAGAGGTAGTTGTGATGGCTGGGCCGTGCTCGGTGGAATCGCGCGAACAGATTCTACAGAGCGCAAGACTCGCCGCAGCGGCTGGGGCCAAGTTTCTACGCGGCGGAGCGTACAAGCCACGCAGCTCGCCGTACAGCTTCCAGGGCATGGGGCTGGACGGGCTGAAGCTGTTGCGCGAGGTAGCCGACCAGACCGGGCTGCTGGTGATCAGCGAAGTGATGGAGATTTCGCAGATTGAGCTGATGATCCCATTCATCGACTTGTTCCAGGTAGGCGCGCGCAATATGCAGAACTTCAACCTGCTGCGCGAGCTTGGCCGCGTGCGTACGCCGGTGCTGCTGAAGCGAGGAATCGCGGCGACCATCGAAGAGGTTCTACTGAGCGCCGAGTACATCCTCTCCGGCGGCAACTACGACCTGATCCTGTGTGAGCGCGGCATCCGCACCTACGAGACGTACACGCGCAACACGATGGATATTTCGGCGATCCCGGTGTTGCACAAGCTGACCCATCTGCCGGTAATGGCGGACCCCTCGCACGGCGTCGGCATTCGCGATCTGGTGCCGCCGCTGGCCCTTGCCGCAGTAGCGGCGGGCGCGGATGGACTGCTGATGGAGATGCATCCCAATCCCGACAAGGCGATGAGCGACGGCGCGCAGAGCCTGTATCCGGAGCAGCTTACCAAGCTGATGGCGCAGTTACGGCTGCTGGCCCCGGTGGTCGGGCGAAAGGTCGCATAGGCGATGGCTCGTCGCATTCTGATCGTTGGCACGGGGCTGATCGGCGCATCGGCCGGACTGGCCCTGCGCGCTGCAGGCTACGATGGAGAGATTGTTGGCACCGGGCCGACGGAAAAGACCCTGACAACGGCGCAGGAGATGGGCGCCATCGATTCCTGGGTAGCGCGCCAGGCTGCGGATTCCGTAGCCGCCGCCTGTGATGTAATCCTGCTGGCCGGGCCGGTGTTGTCCATTCTGGACTGGATGCAGCGTCTGGCTCCCCTGCTCGGCGAGCATCAGCTGGTGACCGACGTGGGCAGTACCAAGGTGCGCATCGCTGAACTGGCCGCGAAGCTCTACAACCAACCCGGCAGAGCGCGCTTTCTTCCCGGGCATCCGATGGCGGGTAAGGAATCTGGAGGAGCGGCGCTGGCCGAGGCCGGTCTCTTCGTGAATGCGATGTGGCTGTTCACCCCGCTGGACGAATCGCAGCATCCGCTGGAGACGGAGTGGCGCGGGTGGGTGGCAAAGTTTGGTGCGCGGACGATGGACCTTGTTCCTGCGCGGCATGACGAAATCTGCGCGTGGGTGAGCCATCTTCCGCAAATGCTGTCGACGGCGCTGGCCGCGCTGCTGGAGGAGACGTTTGCCAGCGATGCGACGGGCCGAGAAGAGGTCGCCGCCATCGGAGGGCGGGCGCTGCGCGAGACGACGCGGCTGGGGGCCAGTCCGTATAGCATGTGGCGTGATATTGCTCTCTCCAACACGGAGCCGATTGCGCAGACATTGCATGCATTGGAACAGCGGCTGGCGCACCTGCGCGAGAACCTGCGCACGCCGGAGCTGAAGGAAGAGTTCCGCGTGGCCAACGAGTTCCGCGCGCTGCGCGACCGTTAGAGCTGTAGCATCAAGGAAGCGATGGCGATGACAGGTTCCAAGCTGAGCATTGGTCTGGCGGACGTACTGGCCGCGCGCGAACGGTTGCGCGGGTCGATCTACGAAACGCCATGCCCGCATTCGATCATGCTGTCGGCGCTGACCGGCCAGCAGGTGTACCTGAAGCTGGAAAACCTGCAGATGACAGGCAGCTTCAAGGAGCGCGGCGCGCTGAACCGCATCGCCCTGCTGACGCCGGAGCAGGCGGCGCGCGGAGTGATTGCGGCCAGCGCGGGCAACCACGCGCAGGGTGTGGCCTACCACGCCACCAAGCGCGACATTCGCTCGCTGATCGTGATGCCCCTGACCACGCCGCTGGTGAAAGTGACGGCAACGCGCGAGTTCGGTGCCGAGGTGCTGCTGCACGGCGCAAACTACGACGAATCCTATGTGGAGGCGGTGCGCCTGTGCGCCGAGAAGCAGTTGACATTCATCCATCCCTTCGACGACGCGGGCGTGATGGCCGGACAGGGAACCATCGGCCTGGAGCTGCTGGAACAGGTTCCGCAGCTGGAGGCGGTGGTGGTGCCCATCGGCGGCGGCGGCCTGATCGGCGGCGTGGCATGTGCCATCAAGGAATCGCGGCCTGACGTGCGCGTGGTCGGGGTGCAGACTTCGAGGCTAGCATCCATGCAGGCGGCTGTGGAAGCGCACCATCCGGTGACGGTGGATGCGGCCACAACCATTGCCGACGGCATCGCGGTACGGCGCGCGGGCAACCTGACGCTGCCCCTGGTGGAGCACTACGTCGACGAGATCGTCACGGTGGAGGAGGACGAGATTGCTTCCGCGATCCTTATGCTGCTGGAGCGCGAAAAGACGCTGGCCGAAGGCGCCGGAGCGGTTGCGCTGGCCGCGCTGTTGCAGCATCGGACCAGCCTGCATGGAGCACACACGGCAGTCCTGGTGTGCGGCGGCAATATCGACGTGACGCTGCTATCGCGCATCATAGAACGCGGCCTGGTGCAGGATGGCCGCATGGTGCGCCTGCGCATCTACCTGCTGGACAAGCCCGGCGCGCTGCACGACCTGACACGGCTGATCGCCGGTCTCCATGCAAACATTGTGGATACGCTGCACAACCGGGCCTACTACGGCGTCAATCTGGGCGACACAGTCATCGACATTACGATGGAGACGCGCGGCCCGGAACATGTGGCCGAACTGCTGGCCGCACTGACAGCCGAGGGATACAACCACAGCCGCGTGTTCTAGATCGCTCCCGGGCAAAACAAAACCGGAGGCATGACCTCAAGCAGTTGGGTTATTTCTGCTTGCAATCACAACCTCCGGCCAGGAAGACAACGGTTCAGCGTTGGCCGCGTTAACCTACGGAATGTAGTAGCGCATGCCGATGTGGATCATGGGATCGGTTGCGCGCGGGCCGTTTGGCGTTGTAGCGCTTCCCACACCGGACCACAGGTTACGCTGCATGTAGCTGTAGGTGACCGAGTATTGCAGGCGGCCGAATTTGGGGCTGTTGGTGACGCGGTAGATGAAACCAACCATGGGTTCCTGGATGTAGCGGGTCGGCGAGCCGCAACTGCTGGCAGAGATCGATCCGCCAGCGCCAGCGTTGACACCGCTGGTGGGAGCGGCGGAGGTGTTATAGCAGCCTGAGTCGCTGAGGTTGTTGGGGCCGTAGCCGATAAGGTTGCCGGCTGCAGTTGTATACACAGTGCGCTGCGCATACTCGCCGCCGTAGTAGCCGAAGACATCGAGCTTCGGTGTGGGGTGGGTTTCAATGCTGAGCATACCGTGGTAGTTGCGGATCGGTTCCAGAGTCTCGTCCGGGCGCAGGGTTACGTCGGCAAGCTGTGAGGAGCCGTAGCGGCCTACGCCGGTGCCGGCCATCGCCTGCACCGCGAGGTCAAGAAACGGGCTGGGTGAGACGCGGGCGCTGCCAAAGATGCCGCCTGCATCGCTGGTGTGGCTGCTGTAGGTGGTGCCGTAGGTATAGATTGGGGTGCCCACGGTAGTGAAGGTCGTGGTAACAGGATAGTAGTAGTCGCGCATGAAGCGTGCCAGCCCACCCAATTCAAAGTGCATCTTGGGCGCATCGATCGCGCCCTTCACGATCACGTCAGGAGCAACATTGTTGGCGTAGAGTGTGATGTTGCTGGTACCACCGTTGCTGGCAGCGGCGTTGTACAAACCGCCATTCTGGCCGAGGCCGCCGAAGAAGTAGTCAGCAGGGTTGGTGCCATTTGCCGTGAAGCTGGTGATCTGCGCCTGCTCGACTGACAGCGCCGCTGTGAATGCGCCAGTCTTGGGGTCGCCCCATCGCTGCTGGATGCGGAAGCCGGGCTGACGCTCCCAGGAGAAGCCGACCATATACTGCGAATCGATGGTGTTGGGCAGTTTCTCTGTGCGTGTGTTGGTGCTGGTGCCATCTTCGGTGACCAGCGACCACATCTGGCCGCCAGTGACGGCAAAGCCGCCTTTGGTCTCCGCCCTGCCCCATATCTGGCGCTGGCGCAGCACATAGCTGTTGCTCTGGTTATTGTTCGAGGAGGTGCCGGTGCCCAGGAAGTCCATCTCGGCGTAACCGGTGAGCTTGAACTTGTCCTCGTCGGCTTCAAAAAGAGCGCCGAGACGGCTCTGCCGTCCAGTGAAGTTCAATTCACTCACGTGGCCTTCACTCGCGCTGGGTAGCGGGATGGAGTTGAACGGCGTGTTGATGTCGGAGTTGACCGAGTGCTGGCGCCAAACACCTTCCGCCGCGAAGAAGGCGACTGGAGTGATGGTGATGCCCTTGTAGTGGATGGCGGAGGGCTGGTCGGGGTTTGACGCTGGGGCAGAACTGCTCTGCGCATATAGCGACACGGACCCGATTATCCCGAGTACCACCATCGCCGCAATCGCCGCTAGAAGTTGCTTCTTCATGGGACCTCGCTGAAAAACATTGTTAGAAGCAGAAGGACACGCGGCTCTCTTCAGGCAACCAAGCCCAGACCGCAGTACCCCCTGCTCGTTCGTTTCCCTGAGCTTGTCAAAGCTATGTGAATGCACGGCAAATTTTCCGGCTGCGGCTGTCAATATCCGCGAAATTAACCCGGCATTCATAAAGGCGAGCGGGGTTCAAAAGTAGGTACATGCAGAAAGCGGTTCGAGCGGAACCAGAGTAACAGTGGCCAAGCGAACAGCATCAAAGGTGGCTTTTTCTTGAGAAAAAAGCCACTCGGAGGAATTGCCCCCGGGGTATACCTACTCTGGTTCTGCTGTAGCCGGGCGCAGGCTGACTGGTTTACCGTAGGGTCATGTCGATCTCACGATCCGGCTTGGCGCTGCTTGCGGTATGGCTGATTGCGACTGGCACACAGCCGCAGCGTGGGGCCCAGGCCCAGACCATGGGCCCGCAGGCACGACAGGCTGCGACGGCCAGCAATGCGCCAGCGGCGGCCAACCTGACCGCGCAGCCACTGAAGCTGATCCCGATGCCGCGCGAGGTGACGCCAGGCGCGGTGCAGTCGCTCGCAGGCGGCGTACATATTGACTGCCCGTCTCCGTGCCCGGCGGAAGACATGGCGGCGATCGGGGACCTGAAGGCGTTCCTGGCGGCGGACGGGATTGCGACGGAGGCGCCAGCCGGCACGAGCATTCTGGTGATGCGATTTGGGAGTTCGCTGTCAAAGGCGATCTACCGGGACTCGCTGCGGCAGCCGAATACGGGGGACGCGGACAGGCCCCTTGAGATGCCGGAAGAGATGAAGGCAGAGGGATACGCAATGATCCCCGATGGCAAGGGACTGGCGCTGACAGCGGCGACGGATTCAGGCATCTTCTATGCACTGCAGACAGTGAAGCAGCTCGTTACCGGCTCCGGCGCCAATGCCGTCCTGCACACCGCGACCATCCGCGTCCCTACCCTTCTTCC
>DATKGA010000038.1:0-2271 GCA_035510935.1 Acidobacteriaceae bacterium | reverse complement strand
TTCGGGTAAGAAGGAGACCCATGCAATAACTGGCGTTGGTGGTAGCAACAATTACGAATCCGTGTTGCTGCCGTCGGTATCTTTTTCTATCGGTGGAAAAGCTGTCGCCCTCGTACCGGCTCACGTATCTGTCGCTCAGGGGCTCGGCGGCGTCAGTATCTGGGCGGGCAACCTCGGCAACGATCTGCTCAACCAGGCAAAGGCAGTCACAATCGATTTTCGCGTCATGTCGCTGACACTGAAGTGAGCAGTCAAACGGTGAAGCGGCGCACTCGAGCGCATATTAACCTACTTTGCGGCGGCTAGCTGGAGTTGGTACTCGGCGTAGGGGCCTTTGAAGTCGTGGATGCCGGGCGCCTCATTTAAACTCCGCTTGGGTGGGTATGCCACCAGAGATGCCGGAATCCCGAGCGAAGCCGCTTGACTTGCCTCAGACGGAGTTGTAATTTATAAGATACACGAGGGCCGCGGTGCAGGTTACGCCCAAAGAAATACTGATCTACGAAACCGAAGATGGCCGCGCTCCCTTCAGCGAGTGGATGGAGCGGCAGAGCAAGCAGGTTTATGGCACCGTCATGACCCGGTTGGAGCGGGTCGAGATGGGCAATCTAGGCGACCATCGCAGCGTGGGCGAAGGCGTCCTTGAATTGAGGATCGATGTGGGCCCCGGATATCGTGTGTATTTCGGCAAGGACGGCGAACGGTTGGTGATTCTGCTGATTGCCGGCACGAAGAAGACACAACGGCGCGACATTGACACGGCCAAGCAGTTCTGGAGGGACTACCATGCCTAAGCGGACGCGGCCCTATCGCGAGTGGCAACTGGAGAAGCTAACCGATCCGGAGATCGCCGCGGCGTTTCTGAACGCATCTCTGCAGGAGGCGCCGGAGGTCTTTCTGTCGGCGCTGGGCAAGGTGGCGCAGGCTAATCGCATGTCGAAGGTTGCGAAGGAGTCCGGGCTACAGCGGGAGACGCTGTACCGGACGCTCTCTGAAAAAGGGAACCCAACGCTGGATACTCTGACAGGTGTGCTGGCCGCGCTGGACCTGAAGATTGAGATTGTCAGCGCGAAGGAATAGCTCGAACTTGCCCCAATCCCTGACACACTACTTCGCGGCGGAGGCCATTTGGAGTTGGTATTCGGCGTAGGGGCCTTTGAAGTCGACGATGCGGAAGTCGGATGGGCCGCCCTCGAAGTGCCAGATGCGGGTGGCGACCTCGTCGATGAGGTCGAGGTCGTGGGTGACGAGCAGGACGGTGCCCTCGTACTTTTGCAGCGCGAGGTTGAGTGCGTTGCTGGCTTCGAGATCGAGGTGGTTGGAGGGCTCGTCGAGGACGAGGATGTTGGGCTTTTGCAGCATGAGCTTGCAGAAGAGCAGGCGGGCGGATTCGCCGCCGGAGAGCGCGTCTGTCATCTTCATGCCCTCTTCGCCGCGGAAGAGCATGCGGCCGAGGATGCCGCGGATGTCCTCCTTGGTGGCGTCCTCGTCGAACTGATAGAGCCAGTCGTTGACGGTCATTCCCTTCTGGATGGAACTGGTGAAGTCCTGCGCGAAGTAGCCGATCTGCGCCTCGTGTCCCCACTTGACGGTGCCTGAGTCGATGGAGACGTCGGACTCGCTGATGCCGGGGGCGTTGGCCAGCAGCGCCTTGAGCAGTGTGGATTTGCCCTGGCCGTTGCGGCCCATCAACACAATCTTGTCGCCGCGCATGCAGGAGGCGGAGAAGCTGTCGATGACCTGCAAGGGCGGGCCATCCTGCTGCGGGTAGGACTTGGAGACGCCTTCGAACTCGAGGACGTGCTTGCCGGAGGGCCGCTCCTGCTCGAAGCGGATATAGGGGCGCTGGATGTTGGAGCGGGCCAGTTCGGTGGTGGCCAGGCGATCGACCTCCTTTTTGCGCGATGTGACCTGGCTGGAACGCGTACCGCCGGAGAAGCGCGCGATGAAGTCGTTGAGCTGGGAGATTTTTTTCTCGCGCTGCTCGTTCTGGCTCTCGACACGGGAGCGGATGGCGGTCTTCTGCTCCACCATATCGTCGTATCCGCCGTTGTAGAGGATGATGGTCTCGTAGTCGATGTCTGCGATGTGGGTGCAGACGGAGTTGAGAAAGTGACGGTCGTGGGAGATGGTGATGAGGGTGCCGTTGTAGCGCACGAGAAAGTCCTGTAGCCAGAGGATGGAATCGAGGTCGAGGTAGTTGGTGGGCTCGTCCAGCAGCAGAGCCTGGGGCTCGCCGAAGAGGGCCTGGGCGAGCAGGACGCGGACCTT
>DATKGA010000037.1:0-12717 GCA_035510935.1 Acidobacteriaceae bacterium | reverse complement strand
GGAGCATCGGAAGACCTGCGTCATCCTATGATAGAAGCATTCATAAGCAACTTTGCTCTAACTGAATGCGAAGCCCCGATCCAATCCTCTGAACAAAGCTCACTTTTCGCGTAGTTTCACTGCTTCAGAGAGAAGTATCCTTATATTCATCGCGTACTTATCGCGATGAATGGGATGCCGCCTCAGCGACAGCCTTCGGCTCGTATGCGCAGAAGGGGTCGCTTTCCAATGGGTCGCCGGTATAGGCAAACGCGCGCGCGCGCGAACCTCCACAGAGGGTTCGATACTCGCAGACGCCGCACTTGCCCTTGAAGTGGCTGGGCGTGTGCAGCTCGCGGAAGACCGGCGAGTTGCGATAGACCTCCACCATCGAATCCCTGCGCACGTTGCCGGTGGCCAGCGGCAGGAAGCCCGCGGGACAGATGTCGCCCGTGTTGGAGACGAACATGATTCCATTGCCATCGCGAATCTCGAAGCCGCGCGAGACCGGGGCCTGCGCCATCTGCGCGCCCGTCATGCCCTTGGCCCGCATCCGCTCCAGCGCCACGCGGCGATAGGAGGGTGCCTCGGTGGTGGCAACGATAAACGGCGCAACCTGGGTCAGGTCGAAGGCCCACTGCATGATCTCCTCGCCGCGCCTGGGCGAGACCGGCTTCAACAGCTTGCCGCGGCCCACCGCGATCAGGAAGAAGAGGCTCCAGCGCATGACGTGGACGCTCTTCAGCAGCTCGTAGATCGCGGGCAGCTCGTCCTCTGTCTCCTGCGCGACCAGGGTATTCACCTGGATCGGGATTCCCAGCTTGGCCGCGTTCTGGGCCGCGCGAATCGTCCAGTCGAAGCATCCCTCCACGCCGCGCACGGCCTCATGCCGGGCAGCCGTCGAGCCGTCCAGGCTTAGCCCAAGGCTCTCCACCCCATGCGCCTTCAGCTTGGCCAGCACGCCGTAGGTGAGGTCGCCGGTGGCGCTGGGCGTGACGGAGATGCTGAGCCCCAGGCGGTGCGCTTCGTCGATGAGATCGTACAGGTCGGCGCGCCGCAGCGGATCGCCTCCGGTGAGGATCAGGTGCGGAAGTGGATCGCCGAAGGATGCAATCTGGCGCAGCAGGCCCATGCTCTCGATCGTGTTCAGTTCCTCGGGATGCGGCGTGGAGATCGCCTCCGCGCGGCAGTGGCGGCAGGCCAGTCCGCAGGCCTGCGTCATCTCCCAGTAGATATTCATCGGGTTCCGCGAGTAGTCGTGCACAGCGCCATGATGCGCATGGGCGTGCGCGACCGGTGCGTGAGCGGAAGAAGTGCTTGCTGCTTCAACTTTGCTGGAAGGCATTCGTCTGGTTCTCCTAAAGTTTGATGCTAACGGGCGACGGTTCTCTCTCGCGTGAATTGTGCGTGTTGGATTGCCGTGCGGCAATCGCTTGGGCAGCTTCCCTGCCGCTCTGAATGCAGTCTGGAATGCCGGGCCCATGGTAGGCGGCGCCCGCAAGATGCAGCCCGGGAAGTCGAGAGATGGCCTGTTCAATCTCCGCGGTCCTATCGCCGTGCCCAAGGTCGTACTGCGGATTGGCCTTCGACCAGCGATAGGCCTTGGCCACCACAGGCGCCGCGTCGATTCCCAGAATCACTTGCAACTCCTCGCGGGCCAGCTTTATCAGCGATTCCTCATCCTGCTCGGCGAGTTCCTCCGCCAGCGCTCCACCGATAAAGACGCGCAGCAGAACGCAATCGTCCGGCGCGCGATGCTGGAACTTCACCGAAGACCAGGAGCAGGCGGTAATCCTTCGCCCCTGGCTCGCAGGCACAATAAAGCCCGCCCCCTGCAGCGGGTGCGCGACCTCGCTGCGCCGGAAGCCGAGCGATACGGTCGCGGTGGAAACATAGCGGATCGCACGCAATTGCGCTGCCAGTGCTGGATCAAGCTCCTGCAACAGATCGGCCGTCACAAACGATGGAGTGGCAAAGACCACGTCGTCCGCCAGAAGGGACGAGCCATCGCTCAGGTCGATCTTGTACCGGTCGGCATAGCGACTGACGGAGAGGGCGCGGCTTCCCACCCGCAAATTCGTCTCCGGCATATTTGCGACCAGCGCATCGGAGAGCTGCTGCAGGCCGCCGCGCAACGACATGAACATGGGAGGACGTTTCGCCCCATGCTCTGCGCGCGGCCTACCGCGCCTCATCATTCCGCGCAAAAGGCTGCCGTGCTTCTTCTCCATATCCAGAAACATCGGGAAGGTACTCTTCAGGCTCAGCCGCTCCGGGTCCGCCGCATGGATGCCTCCCATCAGCGGGCCGGCTATCTTGTTCAGCAACTCGTTGCCCAGCCTTCGGCGCACAAAACCTGCCAGGCTCTCGTCCTGGTCGCCGCGTGCTCTAGGAACGAAGACCTCCATCCCCATGCGCAGCTTCCCGGGCCACGAGATCAGGCGCGAGCGCAGGAATGGAATCACCATGGTGGGGGCCATCAGCATCATGCCCTCGGGCATGGGGTACAGCCGCCCACCGCTCCAGATGTAGGTTGTGGCACTCTTTCCGCTGTTCGATCCGGTCAGTTGGTCCTCCAGCCCAAGCCTCTTGCACAGATCCACAGCCGCGGACTTCGTTGTGATGAACGAATCCGGTCCGCCCTCGATGGTGAAGCCGCGCTCGCTGGCAGACGTGATCTTCCCGCCCCAGCGGGGCGAGCACTCAATCAGTGTCCAGTCCGTCGAGCTGCTCTCTTGCAGGGCGAACGCAGTCGCCAGCCCCGCGATGCCGCCGCCAATAATGATCGTCCTCGTCATGGGGACATCCTGCATTGAATCAACGTTTCCCCTCCGCGATCCTACCGTGACACTCGCCTGAAGATCGGGATCTAAGGCAGTTGGAGTCTACAGGCATTATCAGGCTAAACGCTCACAAGGCGCTCTGCTGTGATGTATGTCACAACCTGACTAACGGGCTTCTGAGATCATTGCTTACAGACCTCGCGCCAGTTACCAGCCAACGACGGCGGTGCGGATTTACAAAACTAATACGATTGACGAGTCCTGCCGGATGAATAATTAAACAGTATGAGTGAATCAGCAACGAGCGGGCCAGCAACGGGCTATCCAGTCATCATTCAGGGTGGAATGGGAGCAGGTGTATCGAACTGGCGGTTGGCGCAGGCGGTTTCGTGCACCGGCCAGTTGGGGCTGGTATCCGGCACGGCACTGGATCCAATTCTGGCGCGGCGTTTGCAGGATGGCGACCCCGGTGGACACATGCGGCGAGGCTTGGATGCCTTTCCTTTTCCCGCGATGGCCGAGCGCATCTGGCAACGGTACTACATCGCCGGAGGTAAGGCCGAGCGAACTCCCTACCTCACGCTCCCCCTGCTGCAGAAAGACAATCCGCGCGAGTTGAATGAGCTCTGCATCGTCGCCAACTTCGTCGAGGTGCATCTGGCCCGCCAGGGACACTCGAATCCGGTGGGCATCAATTATCTGGAAAAGATTCAGATGGCGCATCTGCCCTGCATCTACGGGGCGATGCTGGCCGGGGTGGAATATGTTGTGATGGGCGCGGGGATTCCGCTGAAGATTCCCGGTGTGCTGGACCGATATGTCCACCACGAAGCCGCGGAGTACGCAATCCATGTCCATGGCTCACAGGAGGGCGACGACGTCACCATGCACTTCGACCCGCGCGAGTACATGGAGTGTGAGCTTGGCCCACTGACGAGGCCGAAGTTTCTGCCCATCGTCTCTTCCAACACGTTGGCCACCACCATGCTGAAGAAGGCGAACGGACGAGTGGACGGCTTGGTGATCGAAACACGCACGGCCGGCGGACACAACGCTCCGCCGCGCGGCAAGCCGCTGTTCTCCGAGATCGGTGAGCCGGTGTACGGAGAGCGCGACACAATCGACATTGCAAAGCTGCGCGAGTTAGGTGTGCCCTTCTGGCTGGCTGGAGGCTATGGCAGCCCGCAGATGCTGCGTGAGGCGCTGGCCCAGGGCGCCGCGGGAGTGCAGGTGGGCACGGCCTTTGAGTTCGCCAACGAAAGCGGCCTGCGCGCGGGGTACAAGCAAAAATTGATGGCCAAGGCCATCGCCGGAGAGGCGCGCGTCTTCACCGACCCGCTGGCTTCGCCCACCGGATTTCCCTTCAAGGTCGCGCAGTTGGAGGGCACCTGTTCGGACGCCGTTGTCGTCGCCGAAAGGCCGCGCATCTGCGATCTGGGCTTCCTGCGGGAGCCATACCGCAACGCGGTAGGCGGCATAGGCTATCGTTGTGCCTCAGAACCGGTCAGCCTCTTTGTCGCCAAGGGCGGCAAGCTGGAAGATACCGTGGGCCGTAAGTGCGTCTGCAATGGACTGCTGGCCAACATCGGCTATAAACAGGTGCGCAACGGCAAGCGCGAAGAGTATGGCCTCATCACGGCGGGCGACGATCTTGTCGCCATCCCGCGCTTTCTACAGCCAGGGCATACCGAGTACAGCGCAGCCGATGTTATCGCGCATCTACTGACTGGATGCGACGGGCCGCAGGCTAAGGAAGCGTGCGACACCGTCTGTTTCGCTTAAGGCGGGCTCAACCTCTTCGCAGGCGATAGAAGAGCGTCAGCGACGTAACTGCGCCGCATGTCATAAGGCTCGCCGTCATTCCCAGAATCAGCGAGCGATCGTGCTGATAGAAACCATGCACGATTCCGATCGCCTGAAGCACACTGAACCCGCCAAACGTAAGCAGTGAGACGCCCTCGCTGTTCTTCTTGCGCCACAGCGCCAGCGCCTGCGGTACAAACAGCAACGCGTTACACAGCAATCCCAATCCAAAGGCCACAGCGACAATCTGCTTCATTCGCGACCTCTCCCCATCCATAGGAATGTCTACTCTTCTATCCTCTCACTCCGAGTGCAGTTGTTTTCGCGCGTTTGGTGCGGCGCTGATATGGACACAGTTAATCATTCCCGCAATTCACTTGCGAGGGGGATTCAAATCATGTGCAACTTGTTGGATTATTGGTGGACGCGGCAGGGATCGAACCTGCGACCAGTCGATTAAGAGTCGAATGCTCTACCAGCTGAGCTACGCGTCCGCAAAGGTTGCGGCCTCCTGGAGGAGGGGCGATCAGGCTTGGGGAGACCTAGTGTTCATGGTCTGTCGCGCGCAACCACCTTGAAGAGAATAGCACATGTGAGAGGGGAACTTTTCTGCCGGTTACCCTGGTGGAAGCATGGCTCAGTCGACGAAATCGACTTGGGCCTTCATAGGAATAATGCCCCGATCGAAGCCCATCTCCAGCAACTTGCGGATGGCCTCGCGACCGTCGTCTCCGTAGTTCAGGGTGCGCTCGTTGACGTACATGCCGACGAATTTGTCGGCCAGCGCCGGGTCAAGATCGCGGGCGAACTGCATGGCGTAGGAGAGCGCCTCCTCGCGGTGGTCCAGTGCATGCTGGATGCTGTCGCGCAGTGCGCCCGTGGTGATCCGCATCGTCTCTTCTCCCAGGGAACGCCGAATGGCGTTGCCGCCCAGCGGCAGCGGCAGTTTCGTCTGCTCGCGCCACCAGTGACCAAGATCGAGCACCTTGACCAGGCCATTGTTGCCGTAGGTGAGCTGGCCTTCGTGGATGATGAGTCCGGCATCGTACTCGCCCGCGACGATCGCGGGAATGATCCTGTCGAAGGGAACGGTGACCGTCTCCACCTCGGGACAGAAGAGCTTCAGGGTCAGAAAGGCGGTGGTAAGGGTTCCGGGAACGGCGATGCGCGTCTTCCTGATCTGGTCGTGAGAGAGCTTGCGCGGCGACACCACCATGGGGCCGTAGCCTTCGCCCACCGAGCCGCCGCAAGCCATCAGGGTGTAGGTCTCCTGCATGTAGGGATAGGCATGGAAGCTGATGGCGGAGACATCATAGAAGGGGTCGTGAATAGCGCGCTGGTTCAGGGTCTCGATGTCGGTCAGCGTGTGTACAAATTTGAATCCGGGAACGCGCACCTTGTTGGTGGCGAGACCGTAAAACATGAAGGCGTCGTCGGAGTCAGGGCTGTGGGCGATCTTGATTTCCTGGATGGCTGCGCTCGCGGCTGTCATGTTGGTCTATCCTCGGCAGAGTGGTTCAGTGGATGGAGATAGGGAAAATTGTGGACTTGCTGTTATCGCGGGTTTGAGGGATTTTCATCGGCCGCACCATGACAAACCATGGGATCAGTTGCGCCGCCAACGTTGAAACATGGTGTATGTACCCGCGGAGGCGAGGACTTTGAGAACTTCGCCGGGCAGGAAGGGCGCTACAGCAAGATGCCACGCGGCATTCGGGTTGAGGTGTAGCAGGTGGGCCATCCAGCCCGCGCCCATCGCAAACAGAATCATGCTGGCTGCGGCACCTGCAAGCAGTGCTGCTGGAAATTGTGAACGGCCGAACCGGACAGCCCGAACCAGGCCGCCTGCCGCCGCGGCTGCGATCGGAAAGGAAAACAGGAAGCCGGCGGTGGGACCAAGAAGTTGAGCGGCCCCGCCGGGGCCGAGCGGACTGAAGACAGGAAGGCCCACAGCACCCTCCGCGAGATACAGCAGCATGGCGGAGCATCCCAGGGAAGGGCCCAGCATGAGGCCAACCAGAATCACCGCAAACGTCTGCAGCGTCAGCGGCACGGGCGTGAAGTAGAGCGGCAGCGAGACGTGAGCGCACAGTGCGACCAAGACGGTGGCGGAAACGGTCAGAAAGATTTTTCCGGTCAGACTGCGGCGAAGCTCCCGGAGGTCTTGCAGGGCGCCGAGTTGGATGGGAAGTGCGGATTGCATGGCGGTCCTTTCAGTGTCGCGCTAAAGCCGGTCGAGCCGGCAGAGACAGGCCAATTGAGGGTTGGTGCGATGCGACTTCCGAGATCGATTGAGGGACAGTATTCAAATGAGTTGCATAAGCCATAAATGAGGTTGGTGAATGGGACCCTTGTGCCGCGAAGAAATTCGCTAAGACAAGAATACCAAGCGGCGAGGAATTGTGCGCTCTTCTGCGAGTGCGGATGTGAATTCCGTGCGCGTGGGATACTAGGTGCAACCGGTTCGCGTGGATGGGTCTCGGTTTATGTGAACTCACACCAGGAACCTTGCTCAGTACGATCTTGATTCCTGCCGTGCATGGGCGGAATTTGGGCTTGACGCGATGGGTTGCGGCCTCATCCACTGTAAGGATGGAAGTGGACCCACTGATCCCGATGAAGCGGCGGCGTTTTGCATCTCTGCGCGATCTCTGCGGACGGCTCTCCATGGAGCGGCGCAAGGCCGCGACAGCGGCGGCGGCGGCACTCGCCCTGGCTGTGGCGTATCACGTTGTCTTCGGTGCGAATGGGTTGACGGTATACCAGCAGAAGCGGCAGGAGACGCAACAACTGAAGCAGCAGATGCAGGACCTGCAACGCGAAAACGATCTGTTGACGGAACATGTGGGCCGTCTGCAGAGCGATCCCAATGCCATTGAGCACCAGGCACGCGAAGAGCTGCACTATACCCGTCCGAATGAAGTGATCTACACCCTGCCCAGTAAGTGAGTTTGGTCCGCTCTAACCAATAGTTGCCGAGTGCTGCACGGCCACATGCCGGTAGGTTGGCTCGAAGCCGAGGCTGCGCGCTACGTTCAGAATCCTGTCAAAGTTCAGGCTGATGGTTGCTCCGGCCTTCTGTGTCACCTCGTCCTCGATGGGCAGGTCGAAATCGTCGGCACCATATAACAGTCCCTCCAGCGCGCGCTCGTTCTGGGTCAGTACCGAGGTGCGGATACGCGGAATATTGTCAAGATAAATCCGGCTCAACGCCAGGTGGCGCAGGTACTCCGCGGGGGTGATCTCGATATTGTGCAGTTGCGCTCCGAGCGGGGTAGACCAGGGCTTGAAGTTCCAGCAGAGAAAGCTCTCCTGACCGCCGGTCTCATCCTGAAAGCGGCGGGTGCGGTCAAGGTGCTCAATGCGTTCTTCGATCGTCTCGTCAAAACCGATCACCATCGTGGCAGTAGTGCGCAGTCCCGCGGCAAGAATGGCCGACTGCGCCTCGAAGAACTGTGCGACTGTGTACTTGAATTTGCTGTGGCGGCGGCGAAAGTCTTCGGTCAATATCTCCGAGCCGCCTCCGGTGATCCAGCGCACCCCGGCCAGCTTGAGCCGTTCGGCCGTGGCGGCATAGCCAAGCGAGGCATGGTCGG
Source organism: Acidobacteriaceae bacterium (assembly GCA_035510935.1). Taxonomy (GTDB): domain Bacteria; phylum Acidobacteriota; class Terriglobia; order Terriglobales; family Acidobacteriaceae; genus Edaphobacter. The sequence continues at coordinate 4,556 of DATKGA010000037.1, read as the reverse complement.
CAAGGTACATGAACTCGGCAATGGTGAAGGCGTAGAGCTCGACGCGATCACCGTAGCGGTCGCGGATGGCGCGAACAAGATCACAGTAGTAGTCCAGGGAGAGATGCGGGTTGAAACCTCCGTTGAAGCCGGCCAGTTCGCCTCCCAGCGCCAGCAACTCATCCAGCTTGGCGAAGACCTGGTCCTGTGTGAGGACATAGCCGCCGGGCTGTCCGGGCAGCGTGTAGAAGGCGCAGTAATCGCACTGGGCCACGCAGACGTTGGTGGTGTTGATGATCCGCATCAACAGGTAGGTACACGAAGTGGGCGCGTGGAAGCGCGCACGCACCTGCGAGGCCAGGCTGCGCATCTCCTGGTCGCTGGCTTCGCGCCATAGCAGCAGGGCCTCCGCGGACGTGATGCGCTCGCGACGCTCAATCTTGCGGCAAAGCTCGGCGATGGATAGGCATGATGTACTCACACGCCCATTCTACTTGGATTCGCTGCGTTGAGGCTCTAGGTATGATTGCAGGATTCCAGCGCGCGAATGACATCGAGCGTATTCTTCAACGCGGCTTTGCCAACTCTTTGCTCGAACTTCTGCTGCATCTTGTCGAAGGCTGCAATGACCCGCAGCGCGGACCTCTTACCTGCGGGTTTCAGCGCCAGCAGGGTTCCTCGCGCGTCGGAGGGGTCGATCTTCCGTTGCACCATGCCTTTCGCTTCCAGCGAAGAGATGGAGTGGCTGACGTTGCCTCGCGTGGTGGCAAAGGTCTCCGCCAGATGAGACGGCTTGATGGGACGCGGAGCTTCAAAGAAGATCGCCGCCAGCAGCAGGCCCTCCATGAATCCAAGGCCGTCCGCGGAGAATGCTTCCGATGCGAGCGCGTCGAAGTGGCGCGCCGCACGCTTCACCGTAAACATGGGACTCTCGCGAAGAAAGGCTTCAATGCGCATAATTCATTGAATGTAGTTTACTAGATCAATTATTTATGACAAGACAAAAGTATCGTTGTCCTGCGGCGGAGATTGCTCGATGATCGGCTTATGAAGAAAAGCCCTGTCTTGCTCTCTCTGTGCCTGCTCTGCGCGCCATGCGTCCTCAGCCAGCAGAGTTCCTCGAGCGTAGGTCCGGCCGCGACACCATCCGCCTCCCAGCCGCAGAGTGCGATCAGCATTACCCAAAGCGTTGAGGTGACAACAACCGCGGAGCCGATGCCGCTGGCCGAGAGCAACCGCTCGGTGCTGGTGATCCAGCCCCGCGAGGCGCTGCCTGGGACCGATAGCGTGGTCGATCTTCTGCGCACCGACCCGTCACTGAACCTGCAGGCGCGCGCGGGCGAGGGCGTGCAAGCCGACCTCTCAATCCGTGGCACGACCTTCGAACAGTCGCTGGTTCTGGTCAACGGGCTGCGCGTGGACGACCCCGAAACCGGCCACCTGAATCTGGACATCCCCGTGCCGCTGGACGCCATCACGCGCGTCGACGTGCTGCACGGGTCAGGCTCAACGTTCTACGGATCGGACGCGATCGGCGGTGCGGTGAACCTGCTGACCGAAGCGCCGGGCGCAGGGTTCAGCGTGGTCGCGCGATCAGGCGCGGGAAACTACGGCTCGCTGGAGGAACACCTGAGGGCGAGCTATTCGGCGGGGCCATTTGCCGAGCAGTTGACCGGCAGCCGAGATACCTCCGACGGCTTTATCGCCGACCGCAACTACAGCAGCAACGCACTGGCCAGCGAGAGTTGGCTGAAGAGCGGGCTGGGGACGACCGACGTTCTGCTTGCTGCCAGCGACCGGCCCTACGGCGCAAACCAGTTCTATGGCCCATACAACTCGTGGGAGCGGACCAAGGCTTGGCTGGCCAGCATGCAGCAGCAATTAGGCAAGAAGACCGCGGCCAGCTTTGGCTATCTGCGGCACAGCGATATGTTCGTTCTGCTGCAGGGCCTGCCCGCGATCTACGAGAACAACCATGTCACAACCAGCTATGAGGGCGCGCTGCGCCGGGCCGACGAGTTGGGCCGCAACTCGACGCTGGCCTATGGATTGGAGGAGTCCGGCGACTCGATCCACAGCTTCAACTTCTCCGAAAATTCTTCCGGCGGAGAAGTACTCAGCAACGCACTCGGCGTCCATGCGCGCAACCAGGGCGCGGGCTACGCCAACCTCAGCATGAGCGCTCTGGGCCGGTTCTCGCTCTCCATCGGAGCGCGCGAGGAGGTTCTCTCGGGCGGCTACTCAGTCTTTTCCCCCAGTGCGGCCGCAGCCTACACGCTCAGCAAGACAATTCGCCTGCGCGGATCGGCGGGGCATGGCTTCCGCCTGCCCACCTACACCGATCTCTACTACTCCGACCCAGCAACGGTGGGCAATCCCAATCTGAAGCCGGAATCGAGCTGGAGCTACGAGGGCGGCCTCGAATGGACACCAGCCAACGCACGGCTGACGTTTACCGCGGTCGGCTTTCGCCTGCAGGAGACCAACGCCATCGACTACTCCAAGCTGCTTCCGCTGCCGTTGCCGCCGGCAACAGCCGAGCCATGGCAGGCGGTCAACGTGCCTACGCTGGACATCAGCGGCGCGGAGGCCAGCGTGCGCGTGCGGCTCAGCGCAACCCAGCGGCTCGACCTCAGCTATACGGCGGCGCACTCCGGCAACCTGCCAGCGAACTACCTCTCGGAGTACGCCTTCAACTACGCGGCGCAGAATGCGGTCTTCGGCTGGACGGGGCAGTATAAGCAGCTCTCCGCGCACACCCAGGTGAACGTAGTGCAGAAGACCACGCAAACGGCCTACCCGCTGTGGGACGTCAGCCTGGCGCGCAACACCGGCAGCATCCGTCCCTACCTGCGCCTGCTCAACCTCAGCAACACCGGCTACACCGAGATCGTCGGCGTCCCCATGCAGGGCCGCACCATTATGGGTGGTATGGAGTGGACCTGGCGCGCACGATAAGTGGTGCGATGCTTCTCAACCGCCAACCACATCCGGGGAGGGTTGAATTGCCTGCGCAACCAGACGCACTCCGAGCGCCGCGCATACCCGGTTCACAGTGTCGAATCGTGGAGCGCTATCCGGGCGCAGGGCTTTGTACAGAGCCTCGCGCGTAATTCCAGCCGTCTTTGCAATCTCCGTCATCCCGCGAGCACGCGCAATGTCGCCCAGGGCCGCCGCCAGCAACGCTGCATCGTTGGCTTGCAGAATGTCCGTCAAGTAAGCTGCGATGGATGTTTCGCTGTCCAGATAACGGGCTGCGTCGAACTCCGGCAGATCAGCCGCCTTGATGCGTTTTCTCATGATCTTCCTCCACTCAATCCAACGTTGCGGCCAGAGCCTTGGCGCGCTTAATGTCACTCTTCTGTGTGCGCTTCGAACCGCCCACAAGCAGCACGATCAACTGCGTACCGCGCTGTGTGAAGTAGAGACGCCAGCCCGCGCCGATATGGATTCGTAACTCTGAAACGCCATTGCCAACCGGCGCGACATCTCCCATCAATCCGCGTTCCAATCGTTTGATCCTGGCCACGATCACACCGCGTACCGTCTCATTCTTCAGGCCATCGATCCAAGCGGTAAACTCGGGAAGCGGTCGGATTGAGAACATAGACAAATTGTAATCGACCGATTACATATCGTCAAGCCGGAACAGTTGCTTCGTATCACGCGATGGCAGCAGCAACCAACGCCTTCGCTTCGGTTTGTATTTGGGTGAGGTGGGCCTGGCCGTTGAAGCTTTCGGCGTAGATCTTGTAGACGTCTTCGGTGCCGGAGGGACGCGCGGCGAACCAGCCGTTTTCCGTCGTCACCTTCAAGCCGCCGATGGGAGCGTGGTTGCCGGGAGCTTCGGTCAGGATCGAGGTAATCGGTTCGCCCGCCAGCGTCTTCGCGGTCACCTGTTTGGCGCTGAGCTTGGCGAGCTTGGCCTTCTGCTCCGGCGTTGCCTCGGCGTCAATGCGCTGGTAGATGGGATTGCCGTACTTCGCCGTCAGCTCGTTGTAGAGCAGGCCGGGATCTTTGCCCGTCACCGCCGTCATCTCCGCGGCGAGTAAGCCCATGATTAAGCCGTCTTTATCTGTCGTCCATACCGTCCCGTCGCGGCGCAGGAAGCTCGCGCCTGCGCTCTCTTCGCCGACAAAACCCAGCGAGCCGTCAATCAGCCCGTCTACAAACCATTTAAAACCAACTGGCACTTCGAGCATGGGCCGACCGAGACCCTTGGCCACACGGTCGATGATGGACGACGACACCAGCGTCTTCCCGATACCGGCGTTCTGCTTCCACTCCGGCCTGTGCGTGAACAGGTACTGGATGGCCACCGCGAGGTAGTGGTTGGGGTTGAGCAGTCCACTGGTGCGGGTCACGATGCCGTGCCGGTCGTGGTCGGTGTCACACGCCCACGCCACGTCGAATTTATCTTTGTTCGCAATCATCGACGCCATGGCAAATGGAGACGAGCAGTCCATGCGAATCTTGCCGTCCCAGTCCAGCGTCATGAAGCGGAAGGTGGGATCGACGTACGGGTTGAGTACCTGAAAGTCGAGATTGTACTTCTCCGCGATGCGCGGCCAGTAGTA
>DATKGA010000036.1:0-3512 GCA_035510935.1 Acidobacteriaceae bacterium | reverse complement strand
TTGGGCGTCGTTCCAAAGTAGCCACACCCAAACGATTGGGGGAGTTCGGCCCAGCTAAGGCCAGCATCCGCGGATTTGTAGATGGAGCCGGCATCCAAGACGTACAGCGTATTAGCCAGAACTGGGTCCACTAAGATCGATTGGATTTCAACCAAGGGACCGGAATCCGAAAGCGGCTGCCAGGTATTCCCACAATCCGTCGTCTTCCAAAGTTTCCCGACATAGGTCCCTGCATAGACAACGCACGCATTGTTTGGGTCCATGGCTAGGGTGAGGACAGACCCAGCGTATGGATTGGTGCTGCTGGTGGAATTGACGATGGGCTGCGGCCCAATGAACGTCCACTGGAATGGATTGGTCGATGTGCTGGCCGGCGCCGCGGCGGGAAGCGCAGTACCGAGCATGGTCTGGATCTTGCGCAAATTGGCCGCAGAACGTTTTCGCGCCTGGAACCACGCCCGGCGGGCTTGGGGATCATCGGGCGGATCCCGGTGCCCGGCGTTTTACGGTTTCGTTCTTATCGTGACCGCTATCCGCGATGGCTCGGGCCAGCGGGCTCGAATAGGCGGGGGTGGACGCTGTCATCCGACGATGTACACACGAAAATGAGAAGAGGATTCCCGAGAGCAACAGCGGTAAGCAACATTTTTGTGTCCGGCGCATTTATAACGGGTCGGTGCCCCTCTCCTTCGACTGAAACGAGCACTATTTTACTTCGACAGGCCCGCCGCTAGCAATCGAATAGGGTTTCGTTGTCAACGCAAAGCAGAATGTCCCCTTCGAATAGGGTTTCTTCCCCAACTTCCGATAATCCGGCTTATCCGGCCAATCCTTATGCCCGCGCGCCGGTAACTAAAATCGAATCTGTGTATGAGGGGCGCGTGCACAGATTGGACCGGATAAGGCCAAATAAACCGGCCAAACTGCTTGATCCTAAATCGCTTACGCTAGTATCTAGGGGCAAGCAGAATTTGGCCGGTTTATTTACTCGTTATGTAAACTCCGCCGGACAGGACCTGGAAAGCGCAGTTGGACCGCGCCACCCACCCCTGCCGCATCGTCCCCATCACCCGAAAGCCGATTGAACTAAACCGCTGCGCGGTAATTGTCTTCGCCCGGGCTTTTGAAGGTCCGTGGTGGGTAGCGTGGAGCGAGGCTCCTGAGGAACACTAGTTTCTAGCATAGGCATAGGCCAATCTGAGAATTCATCTCTCGGATTTCGCCGGCACGTTAACGCCATGTAACGCCGGCCTAACGTGTCGCCTGAGCGAATCGACCAGTCCCCAGGACAGTCGTTGCGCCCTTTGCGTCTTCGCGCCTTGGCGAGAAACTGAAGTCAGCCAACGTGAACGACAACGCCGCTGCCAAGAATAGTGTCGATGCCACTTTCCGTCCTCTCACGCCAAGTCGCCAAGGCGCAAAGCCGCAAAGAGGCATAGGGATACCTCGTCAGCCTCTCCTTAGGATTTCAAGGGTGCAGCCCTTGGCTATAACTAGATCAGGTTTATTCCGTAATAGACCAATCCAACATTCCGAGGAGCCATCGCATGACACCGCTTCGCCAACGCATGCTCGACGACAGGCAACTACGCAATCTCTGCCCGGAAACGCAGAGAAACTACGTTCATCACATTTTCGGTCTGGCCCGATTTTACCAGACCAGTCCCGAATCCCTCAGCCTGGAAGAGATCCGCGAATACCAACTGTATTTGATCAATGAGCGGCGCTTATCGCCGGAGTCCGTCAATCAGTTCGTAGCGGCGGCCAAGTTCCTTTACAACGTGACGCTCGAAACACCTTGGCCGGAAGGAGCCATCCCGCGTGCCCGCGTGCCGCACAGGCTGCCGGTGGTCCTCAGCGCCGTGGAAGTGTCGGAGTTTTTCCAGCACGTTTGCACGATTCGTTACCGGGCCGCTTTGATGACGGCCTATGGGGCAGGTCTGCGCGTCTCCGATGTAGTGAAATTGCGAGTCGGGGACATCGATTCCCGCCGCATGCTCATCCGGGTGGAACAAGGCAAAGGGAAGAAGGATCGTTACTCCCTACTTTCGCCGCGCCTGCTGGAAGTGCTGCGGGCATGGTGGCGATCCACCCATCTTGCGTGCCGGTCCGGGAACGGCTCGCCGGCAGATTGGCTATTTCCAGGCTTTCGGAAGGGCCGTCATATGAATTGCGAATCGTTGCAGACAGCCTGCAAGGAAGCCGCTCGAACCGCCGGGATCGCGAAATCCGTGACGGTGCATACGCTACGCCACAGCTTTGCCACTCACCTGCTGGAGAACGGCACGGATATTCGTGTCATTCAGGCCCTGCTGGGCCACACCCGGATCGAGACCACGGCACGTTATGCCGCCGTCTCTCCCAACGCCATCGCCCGCGTCCGCAGTCCACTCGACCGGTTGGGCGATCCACCCAAGGCGAAACGCCCGCGCCCCACCCAAGCCGCCCGCTGAGCCGCCATGCCTCAGCCAGCTCTGGAGTTGGCCGACATCTTTCGGCAACACGGCCCGGACTATCGGCAGACGCACCCCTTGCCTCTGTATCAGCATCGCGCGATGCAAGCCGTCGAAAGCTGTCGAACGCCCGTCTTGGGCGGAGTCGTCGAATGGTGCGACCACTGCCAATACACCCATATCCACTACCGATCCTGCCGCAACCGTCACTGCCCCAAGTGCCAGGGGGCGGCGAGCGCCCAGTGGCTCCAGCAGCGCACCGCCGAGTTGCTGCCGGTGGAGTACTTCCACGTCGTCTTCACCGTCCCGGAGGAGATCGCCCGGATTGCCTTCTACAACCAAGAGACCGTCTACGGTCTCCTCTTCCGCACGGTCTCGGAAACCCTGCTTACCATCGCGCGCGACCCCAAACATCTGGGCGCGGAGATCGGTTTCTTCGCCGTGCTCCATACCTGGGGCCAGAATCTGCATCAATCCGCCATGGAGGCAGTGCGCGAGTGCATCCTCACTTGCACTGCGTCGTTCCCGGCGGCGGCCTCTCCCCGGACGGAGATTGGGTGGCTTGCCTCCCCGGCTTCTTTCTGCCGGTACGCGTACTGAGCCGCCTGTTCCGCCGCCTCTTTCTAGAGGCGCTACGGCATGCCTATGCCGATGGCCAACTCCACTTCTTCGGCGATCTGGAACCACTCCGGGATCCGGCGGCCTTCGACCGCTATCTGGCTCCGCTCCACGATAAAGAATGGGTGGTGTATGCCAAGCCGCCCTTCGGAGGACCGCGCCAGGTGCTGGAGTATCTGGGCCGCTACACCCATCGCATCGCCATCTCTAACCAGCGACTGTTGGCACTCGAAGAAGGTCAGGTTTCGTTCCGCTGGAAAGACTATCGCCACCCGCAGCGCCCCAAGGTCACGACCCTGCCCGCCGAGGAGTTCATCCGCCAGTTCCTGCTGCATGCTCTGCCACGGGGCTTCCAACGCATCCGCTACTTCGGACTGCTGGCCAACTGCCATCGGGCGGAGAAGTTGGAACGATGCCGCCGGTTGCTGGCCGTCCCTTTCG